>JALZUF010000093.1 GCA_023301785.1 Alphaproteobacteria bacterium
AAGGTATATGTAAATGTCTATAGCCGTACACCAAGGTGACCTTCCTGATAATGTTGATTTCGGTGCCTCTGTTGCCATCGATACAGAAACACTAGGCCTCAATCCTAAGCGTGATCGTCTTTGTTTGGCGCAACTTTCATCAGGCGACGGTACGGTGCATATCGTCCAATTTAAAAAAGGTGAATATGACGCCCCAAATTTAAAGCGTTTATTAGCAAACCCTGATGTAACCAAGATTTTTCACTTTGCTCGTTTTGATGTGGCCATCTTAAAAGAGTATCTGGGCGTTGACTGTACGTCTGTTTATTGCACAAAAATCGCCTCTCGCCTTTGCCGTACATACACAGACCGTCATGGCCTTAAAGACATCTGCCGCGAATTACTGGGCGTGCAATTAGACAAGCAGCAGCAATCATCAAATTGGGCGGCAGCAGACCTTAGTAAAGAACAGCTTTCTTATGCGGCAAGTGATGTTCTATATCTGCACAAATTAAAAGAGAAATGTGATGCAATGCTTGATGATGTAGGACGTACAGCCCTAGCACAGCAATGCTTTGACTTTCTTAATACACGTGCCCAACTCGACTTAGATGGTTGGAACGATTTTGATATTTTCTCACATTAATTTGAATTGAAAGATATTATCTATGAGCCAGCCCAGTAAAGAAACGAACGACAACATGACAAATGACGATTTAGCCATTGGTATTAAAACGATTCAAATTGAAGCGGAGGGCTTAACTAAATTGGCCGAAAGCCTTGATGATAATTTCACACAAGCCGTTGAGATTATTCACAACATGAAAGGTCAACGTCTAGGCCGTCTTATAATCGCAGGGATCGGCAAAAGTGGACACATCTCTAAGAAGCTTGTCGCTACCTTGGCCTCTACGGGAACGCCGTCTTTCTTTGTCCACCCAGGCGAAGCAAGTCATGGTGATCTGGGCATGGTGACGAAAAACGATGTTGTTTTGATGATTTCAAATTCTGGTGAAAATCCTGAGCTATCAGATCTTATTCAATACACAAAGCGTTTCGGCATCCCTCTAATCGGCATGACCAGTAAACGTGATAGCAGCCTTGCCAAACATTCGGATATTTTATTGCTTATGCCCGTAATGCCAGAAGCATGTCCAAATGGCTTAGCCCCCACAACATCAACAACAATGACATTGGCATTAGGAGACGCATTGGCAGTTGCCTTATTAGAGCGCATGAAATTAACACCAGAACAATTTGGTGTTTTCCATCCTGGTGGTAAATTAGGCAAGCGCCTGATGCACGTTAGTGAAATTATGCACGCCATTGAAGATGTACCAATCATCAATAGCCAAGCAACGATGGATCAAGCGATCTTACTTTTGACATCTCACAATTTGGGATGTGTGATTGTATCGGATGATGGAAAAACATTAAGCGGTGTCATCACCGATGGTGACCTTAAAAGACACATGTCTGCCAAATTATTGGAGCAACCTGTTCACGAGATTATGAGTGCCTCACCAAAGACCATTAAGAGCGATGATCTTGCTGTACAAGCCTTAAACATTATGACGAAAACGCAAGGTCAATACATCACGAGTCTTGTTGCCACCGACAAAGATGGGCACATTTGCGGTTTAATCAGATTGCAGGATTGTTTGCAGATTGGCATTTCCTAGCAGATGGATAAAAACAATACCCTAAACGATTTAAACAAAGGCAATGAAAGCGTTGTTGTTGGTCGCGGGTATAGTAATTTTGTTAAACTCATGCGATGGGGTCTACCATTGTTAGCCATTGCCCTCGTATTTGTCGTGGTTGGCTGGCCTAAAATGGAAGACAAGCTGGTCATTGTTCCTAAAGAAGAAATTGTTCAAAAACCACAAAATGAAATTGGTGAAAACGAGCTTTTGAATCCCAAATTTGAGACGACAGATTCAAACCAAAATCCCGTTAGCGTTACGGCCCTTCGCGCCCTACAGAATCAAGAAAATCCCAATCTTGTTAAGTTAGATCAGCCCAATGCCGATTTAAAAATGAGAAACGGTAAACAAGTTTTAGTCAGCGCACTGAACGGAACGTATGAGCAAGAAACTGAAAAACTATATCTCAACAATAATGTCGTTATTAAACATGAATCTGGATATGCCTTGAGTGCGGAAGAACTTCGCCTTAACATGAAGACAAGAGAAGCTTTTTCAGATAAAAATGTTATGATTTCAGGGCCAGATGTTGATATTAAAGCGGTTGGCTTAGAAGGAGAAATGGGCGCAGGCCGCCTACTTTTTAAAGGCCCTATTCAAATGACAATTAAGCCTAATAAAACGCTAAAGACAGGATCACAAAATGCCTTATAAAATTTTATTTTCTTTATTCTGTCTTTGCATGCTGACGCTCATAAGCTCGGCTTCATACGCACAAGGCTTGTCAAACAACGACGAACCTGTAGAGATTACCGCCGATAACTCCTTAGAATGGTTACAAGATACAAAACAATATGAGGCCGATGGAAACGTTATTGTCACGCAAGGTAAAGCGCAGATATATGCAGATAAATTGACGGCTGATTATCGCGAAAATGCGGTGAATGGTGACACGGAAATTTGGCAATTAACTGCGATTGGTAATGTACGTCTTGTTAATGATGGCAACGAAGCGCTTGGACAAAGAGCCGTTTATAATATCGATGACGGTAAGACAGTATTAACTGGCAATAATTTAAAACTTACTTTGCCTGATCAAGTCATCACAGCCAGTGAAAAGATGGAATATAGTATGGATAATGGTAAAGCCGTTGCCCATGGCAATGCCAAAATTGTTCGCGGCAGTGACACTCTTACGGCGCAAACCATTACCGCAAACTTCACTAAAGATCAAAGTGGTACGCAAAGCCTCAGCACGGCAAACGCAAAAGGTGGCGTTAAAATTCAAACAAATGAAGAGACTTTGACGGGTAACCGTGCGGTTTATAACGCGGTCAATAATACGGCTGAGGTATTTGATAATGTTAAAATTGTACGCGGCCCTAATCAATTAGAGGGTGCTAGAGCGCTCGTTAATTTAAAAACAAATATCAGTCAAATGTTCGGCGCACCAGAGAGCGGCAAGCGCGTCAAAGGCATTTTCTACCCTAGTTCTAAAAAAGATAACCTATAAAAAAATTACAATGTCTAATTCAAACAAAATGAATATCGGCCTTAGCGCCCTGCAAATATCAAAGACGTACAAAAAACGTCCTGTCCTGCACGATGTATCATTAAACGTACAGCGCGGTGAAGCGGTGGCTTTGCTTGGCCCTAACGGCGCAGGTAAAACGACCAGCTTTTATATTATGACAGGTCTTATTCCACCTAACTCGGGTGCGATCACGTTAGACGGGCAAGACATAACGTCATTACCGATGTATCGCCGCGCACGTTTAGGTGTTGGGTATTTGCCACAAGAAGCCTCGATCTTTAGAGGGTTAAATGTAGAAGATAATATTCGCGCATCATTACAAGCGCAAGATATGACGAAAGAGAAACAAGAACGATTCCTACGAGAATTATTGGATGAGTTCTCTATTTCACATTTAAAACGTACACCTTCCGTGGCCTTATCTGGAGGGGAGCGTCGCCGCGTTGAAATCGCTCGCGCTTTGGCTAGTCGTCCGCAATTTATGTTATTGGATGAACCTTTGGCAGGAATTGATCCTATTGCCGTTAATGATATCCGCGCGCTCATTAAGCAGCTCAAAACAAAGAATATTGGTGTCCTTATCACAGACCATAACGTACGTGATTGCCTTGATATTGTAGATCGTGCGTACATTTTGCACGATGGGAACGTCCTTATGGAAGGCACGCCTAAAGAAATTATTGCAAATGATGATGTGCGTAGCGTCTATTTGGGTGAAGAATTTTCGCTATAGCCCCTCATAAATATCTTAAAATTTAGTCACTTCATGGTAAACTATTATCATGAATGAAATTTCACAGAAATTAGACCTTAAACAGTCACAGAACCTTGTGATGACACCTCAGTTGCAACAAGCAATCAAGCTTTTGCAACTCAATAATTTAGAAATTGCGGAGTTCATTGAAGAGGAAATTGAAAACAATCCTCTTTTAGAAAAAAAAGAAGCCTCCCCCAACGACGACACAGAAACTCA
>JALZUF010000094.1 GCA_023301785.1 Alphaproteobacteria bacterium
GCGACAATCTCACCAGCATTCACTTCAACATTAATATTATGCAGTACAGACAATGTTTGCCCACCCTGCTCGTAAATACGTTTTAAATCATAGGTATGAAGGATTACATCATTACTCATAGCGTAAGGCCTCCACTGGGTCTAAGCGTGAGGCACGCCACGCAGGATAAATCGTCGCCAATATAGACAACACAAAGGCCATACCAACAACCACACCAACATCTTGCCAGTTAATAACGGCAGGAAGCTTCGAGAGAAAATATATTTCATCGGCAAAAAGTTCTGTACCCGTAAGGCCTTCTAAAAAGACTTTGATACGGTCAATATTTAAGGCAAACGTAATGCCGAGCAGTGCGCCGACTATTGTACCACTTAAGCCAATAATAGAACCTGTTAGCGTGAATATCTTAAGCATGTTCATCTGTGTCGCGCCCATTGTTCGCAAGATAGCGATGTCTTTGCCCTTGTCTTTAACCAGCATAATCATAGAAGAAATAATATTGAATGCGGCGACCAGAATGATAAGTGTTAGAATTAAGAACATCACATTACGCTCAACCGCCAAAGCATTAAGGAACGAGCTGTTAGATTCGCGCCAATCATATATGCCTGCACGTCCTTGAATGGCACTGACGAGATCGTCTTTAATATCATCTGCGCCTTCTGCCGTTTTCGCCATAACTTCGATTGAATTCACCGCATTGGGAAGTTTAAAAAATTGTTGTGCGGATTTTAAATCCATAAAGATAAAGCCACTATTATATTCAAACATTCCGACATCAAAGATAAGCCCTATCGAATAAGTTCTGGAGCGAGGAATTGTGCCAAACGGCGAAGCTTTACCTTTTGGGGCAAGCAACGTCATAGTGTCACCAAGTTGCAATCCCATACGTTTTGCCATCTCAACACCAATGGCAACTTGCTGATCTTTGAAGTTTGTCAGTTCTCCTTGAACAACGGAGTTGGAAATAAGAGGCTTTGTCGCAAAATCAGAACGCTCCATCGCACGCACCATAGCACCCGTTGCTGTTCCGTTAACGGAGATAAGAACTTGCCCTTCAATCATCGGACGAACAGATTCTACGCCCTCCACTTTTTCAAGGGAATCAACCAAGGACATATAGTTTTCTAACGGTCCTGTTTGCGAATAGACATTTAAATGCCCATTAAGCCCTAAGATACGATTTACCAATTCTTCACGGAAGCCATTCATGACGGACATCACAATGATAAGCGTCGCAACCCCCAGCATAATGCCAAGAAAGGAAAAGCCAGCAATTACAGAAACAAACCCTTCTGCCTTACGAGCGCGCAAATAGCGCCATGCCATCATTCTTTCGATAGGTGAGAACATTTTACTTAGTACGCCTTTGCGATCAGAACTTTTTCGCCATTATTGGCGCGCGGCATATTTCGCGTCGAAAGACTATATTTGCTCATTACTTTTTCAAGTGCAGGGTCTTCAAGAATAGATACTGGCGCACTTAAGAAACCAATTTTTTCAGCTTTAAAAAACGCGTCAATTTCATCAATCGCTGTTACATCATGCGTATTATCATCACGGAATTGACGTGTGCGGTTCAGCATATTTTCATGGATATCGTCTAAAATAGTTTCGGCAGCATTCATGAATTCTTCAATGCCCAAAGTCGTTTTAGAGTCGCGACCAATATCACGGCGCACATAGGTTAGTTGCCCCGCTTCCATTTCACGGCCACCAACTTCAACACGAATAGGAACACCTTTTTTAACGGCGTCCCACATTTTATCTGGTGTGCGCATATCACGATTATCAACCTTGATACGGAAACCTTTGGCTTTTAAATCTGCACCAATTTTTTCACAGAACGCTTCAACGGCTTCGGCATTATCATCCTTTGTCACGGGCAGTATAATTATTTGTTGCGGTGCAATACGTGGTGGCATGATCATACCATCATCATCACCATGCATCATAATAAGGCCACCAATGGTACGTGTACTAAACGCCCATGATGTCGTGTGACATAGATGCTCTTTTTCATCACGTCCTTGGTAAGTGATATTAAATGTCTTTGCGAATGTTGTTCCCAAATCATGCGTTGTGGCGGCTTGTAAGGCTTTACCATCTTGCATCATAGCTTCGAAAGCATAAGTTCTGTTCGCACCAGGAAAAGTTTCATCGGGTGTCTTAATGCCAACAAAGCCATCAAACGCTAAATACTCTGTAAAGAATTTCTCATAGAGACCCATAACGTGGAGGCAATCATCATCTGCGCCTTTATGATCTTCAAATGCATTGTGACCTTCATGCCAGAAGAATTCAGCGGTACGCAAAAATAAACGCGTACGCATTTCCCAACGAAGCACTTGCGCCCATTGGTTTAATTGCATCGGTAAATCACGATAAGACTGAATCCAACGTGACATAGCATCACCAATAATTGTCTCAGATGTAGGACGCACAACATACGGTTCTTCAAGCTTAGCACTCTCGGCAGGTTGCAAGCCGCCCTCACCGTCAGACTCTAACCTATGATGGGTAACAACGGCACATTCTTTAGCAAAACCTTCAACGTGTTCCGCTTCACGCGAGAAAAAACTCATCGGGATAAGTAAAGGAAAAGAAGCGTTTTGAACGCCATAATCTTTGAGCCATTTATCAAATATCTCTTGGCATTTTTCCCAAATAGCCCAGCCATAAGGCTTAATAATCATACAACCACGTGTTGGCGATGTTTCGGCCATATCCGTTGCTTTAACAACTTGCTGATACCATTCAGCAAAGTCTTCTTCACGCGTTGGTGTAATGGCTGTACGAGGTTTTTTGCCTTGTTTCTGCTGTTGCTGTTTTTGTGGCTTATTCATTGTAATCTCTATGATCCTCACCTTTTAAAAGGTCTTTGGTTTTGATTGTTTCTGTTGCGGCACCTTTTGGAATACCAACCAATGGTAATTTAGGCGTTGCCGGCGCGGATACGGCAGGTCTATCCATATTTTCCATGCGCTCTTTCAATGGTGAGATTTCATCAACAAATTTCATCTCAGGCGCAGTGACTATCTCAGGCGCAACGGTTTCTTCAACCGTCGGTGCGGATACGGCAGGAAGTTGCGCCGCCTCTTCTGCGCTATCAACAGCAAGTTCATTTGGAATTGCCGCCGCTTCATTAAATTCAGTCTTAATTGGCGCTTGCGGTGTCTCGATTGGAGCATCAACAATATCAACGGTCACTTCTTTATATGATTTACCACATAGCGTCATAACAGGTTTTGTGATGTCTTGACCTTGATACATGATTTTACCGTCTTGATGGATTTCAACCATACCCAATTGAGCATCATCTAAGTTCAAGCCAGCAATACGTTGAGCCAAATTAAACTCTAAGGGCACTTTAACAACATTTAAAACATTGCCTAGATTGTTATTAGTTTCTAAGGCGGCAGGTACAACAGGATTACCATTTACATCAACTCCGGGTTGATAAATGACATTGTTGGCGCTTGGTATAGCGGCACAAGCGGCGTATTTGCTTTGCTCTTGTGCAAATGCAGCAGAACTAGCCATACAGCTTAATAATAAAACAGTTAAAAATCTCATCTTTGTTCATCCTCTCGAACCATTTGTCGTGAAATCTCATAGAAATCAATGATCTCTAAATGAATCAACGTCATTATAATCAACCAAATTACAGTCGAAATTATGAAGGTAATAAGGAATTTTTGTTTTATACGTGGATTTGCTGGGGCACTTCCCGCCATCCCAGCTTCGGGCGTATCATTTGCTTTATTACCCCACGGCAGGATAGCAAATAATGTTGTCCAAAAAACAAGTAAATATACAATGATGCCACCAAATATAGTCATGTTAGTTTTTTACCTCATAGCGGTCCCAATTAACAGCGTTAGTTATTTTGTCATAAAGTTTTTTTGCTTTTATATTGTCAGGCTTCGTAATCCAAGTGACACGAAACAAACCCTTTTGCTTTGCAAATACAATCACACTGTTAATAAGCATGCGTCCACCGCCTTTACCTTGATGCTCAGGAAGAACAAATACGTTTGATAGGTAACACTCGCCAGTGGGAGATAATATAAAAGGATGAATGATATAAGTTACTAAGCCTACGGCTTTACCATTTTCCTTGAGCCTTAAAGCCTTAGCATAAAGATCGTTGTTATTAAGAACATTGTCCCAGCCAGTACTTAAGCCAGTTTGAATACGCTCCTCTGGAGATTCATGGTCGTACTCTCTCCACATAATATCCCATTGCTCTTTATCACGACTATTAAAGTCAGAGATTTCAAACATATTTAGATCCTAGTCAGGTGAACAGAAACCTTAGCCTTTATGCGTAAAACTTCAAATATATCTTTTCTCAAAGCAATACGGATTTTTTCGCTTAGATCGTGATCGCTTAAGTTTTTACGTTTTAGATTGCCAATTAAATCCTCAATTTCATCAATAAGGTCTTCTTGGAATTCTACATCTTCATCGTCTTTATCATCAAGTAAGCCAGTGGTGCTCAGGTGTGGTCTTGCCATTAAGTTACCTTTTTGGTCAATAACCATACTGGCGTGAACTGTGCCACTAAATTGAAGTTTACGACGTTCAGAGATAGCAACGTGCCCCGCACTAATAATACGGCCTGGCTCAACGGCCAATAACCCTGTTTCAACATGATCAATAATTTCGGCTTTGTTTGGCGCGAGCTTTATCACGGAGCCATTTTGCGGCACAACCACTTGTCCAATTTGCGAACTGCGCGCCAGTTCAGCTTGATCTTCAATCATTGTGCGTTCTCCATGCACAGGAACAACGATTTGTGGACGCACCCAATCATACATTTGTTTGATTTCTGCACGAGCTGGGTGACCAGAAACGTGGATGACATGTTTTGTATCGCGCGGATTCACAACATTAATTTTTGCAGATACCAAACGGTTTTGAACAAAGTTGATTTCTTTTTCATTCCCTGGAATCGGACGTGCCGAGAAAACAACAGTATCATTGGCCTGTAATTTAACACTGCGTTGATCGCCTCTTGCGATGCGGGCAATTTGCGCACGTGCCTCACCTTGCGAGCCCGTGGCAATAATTAATAATTTATCACGTGGAATAACACTAATGTTACCTTCCGGAATAAAGTCTTTAATATCGTCTAAAAAGCCACAGTCTTTTGCCGCACCGATCATACGATGAAGCGAGCGCCCAAGAATAGCAACATGGCGATCATTGGCTTCTGCGGCCCTACAAATAGAACGTACACGCCCGATATTAGATGCAAACATCGTCACAACGATACGTTCTTTGCAATCTTCAAATACTTTAGCCAAGCCCTTTTCAACATCACTTTCGGAGCCAGAGTAACCATCTACTCCCGCATTCGTTGAATCTCCAACATACGCCAACAAGCCTTGATCACCGAGTGCTTTAAATGTTTTCTCATCCGTTGGTTTGCCCAACACGGGCTTAGGATCTAAATTCCAATCACCACTATGAAGGACACGGCCCAAATCTGTTTCAATCAACATCGCTGAGCTTTCAGGAACAGAATGTGTCACAGGTATGAAGGTTGTTTTAAACGGGCCAATGGTAACAGGTTCGCCCTGTTTAATGACACGAATGCGTGCCCCTTTACATTCTGGATTTTCTGCAAGTTTTTTCCGCAAAATAAGGCTCGTGAACTCTGTACAGAATATAGGACATTTAAAACGTGGCCATAAATGCGCCACAGCACCAATATGATCTTCGTGAGCGTGCGTAATAATAAGACCTGCCAACTGTTTTGAATGCTCTACGAGAAATTTTGGATCGGGTAATAAGATATCAACACCTGGATAATATTCATCAGCAAAGCCAATACCGCAATCAATCGCAAGTAATTGGTCTTGGTAGGCGTACACATTGAGGTTTGCACCAAATTGCTCTGCTCCACCAAGGGGGATGAATATGAGTTCATCTGGATTATATTCAAGCTGAGCGCTCATGATTTGTCTTTCGGTTGATTGTCTTTCAAGACCTTATGCATATGGACTAATCCCTTCATAATCAAGTCCTGATCTATAACATCAAAGATATCAGTGCCTTTATCGTATAAAGTGGAAAGGCCGCCAGTTGCGATCACAAAGGCATCATTTTCACCCATTTCAGCCTTAATTTTGGCAACAGTACCCTCTACAAGCCCTATATAACCCCAATAGATACCAGATTGCATGGCATCTTTCGTGTTGGTGCCAATAACCTTTGCAGGTTCCTCAATAGATACTTCAGGCAATCGTGCCGCCGCATCAGATAGCGCAGAGAGCGATAAGCGTGCACCCGTAGCCAATACCCCGCCACAATGCGCGCCATTTTTATCAATAACATCGAAATTAGTCGATGTGCCGAAATCCACGATAATACAAGGAGCTTGATAATGCGTGACCGCCGCCGAAGCACCGACCATTCTATCGGCACCCATTTGTGATGGTGTATCAATATGAATGGGAATGTCGATATTCTCATGATTTATAAAAACAGGCGTTATATTCAAATCTTTTTGCGCTGAATTATGAATGACATCATTAAGTGCAGGCACAACCGAACAAGCAATAATGCTCTTAACACTGTCTAAGTCTTTAAGAATACCACCATGATCCAAATGTGTTTCAACACGCCATTCTCTAACCTGCGTGTCACCATCATAAAGCGCCAAGTGGATATTCGTATTTCCAATATCGAGAGCTAATAGCATTAAGAACTCTCCCCAAAATAAACATCAGCGGCATGAATAATATGACGCTCATCATTTTCATCCTTAAGGATAAGCGCACCTTCCTCGCTCAAACCTTCAAAAATGCCCTTATAAGTTTTGTTTGGTAAACGGGCGCTAATATTTTGACCTAAGCCATGTGCATTTTTAAGCCATAGCAACCGTATAGGCGCAATACCTTCTTCCTGCCAAAGGGCATAATATGTGCCTAAATCTTCCAAAAGATCATCACGAACCTTGTTTATATAGACAGGGTCTTTGGACAGTTTTTCTAAATTTATAGCGAGATCAGGCGCATTAAATATATTCACCCCAATGCCAACGACCACCCCATCAAGAGAGTTATCTTCTGTATTCGTTTCTAAAAGAATACCCGATATTTTTAATCCATCTACCAAAATATCATTTGGCCATTTCAAAGTGACTTTATGCTTTTTGCTATCAATATAACGATTGAGTGTTTTATTAAGCGCCACAGCAACAACAAAAGATAAATCCCCCGCTTCTTCCAAGCCGCACTTGGGGCGAAGCAATGTTGATAAATAGAGGTTGCCCATGGGGGCTTCCCATTTATGGCCATGTCGACCACGTCCAGATTCCATGGTCATCGCTTGAACGGTTAGACCCTCGCCTGCACCATCCATCATTGCGTTCATCGCAACGTCCTGTGTGCTGGGAACGCTACCTAATACTTGGATTTGCCAATCAATGGACATGGGGGTTAAAACAGATCGCTTACAGCCAGTGCGCTGATGTCAATCAGTGGTGATGGGTTTAGGATAAACAAGACCACAACAGCCAGTGATAAACCGACAATAATTTTACGTGGTAGCTCTGTCCTAGCATCAAATTTCTCAACAGGCTCATCAAAGAACATAACCTTGATAACGCGCAAATAATAATAAGCACCAACAACAGATGTCAAAACACCAAAGACGGCTAAGAAATATAAACCAGACTGTATAGCGGCCTCAAAAACAATGAATTTGCTAAAGAACCCAGCCAAAGGCGGAATACCACTCATTGAGAACATAAGGAGCGCAAGTGTATAAGCAAGCCATGGAGAATTTTGTGACAGTCCAGATAGATCAGAGATATTTTCAACCCCATGACCATCACGGCGCATCGATAAAATAATGCCAAACACACCCGCTGTCATCACCATGTAAAGTGCAAGATAAACTAGAACGGAAGCAATACCTGCCTCACCACCCGCCACAATACCGATTAGGGCATAACCAACATTACCAATAGAAGAATATGCCATCAGTCTTTTAATGTTGGTTTGACGCAGCGCAGCAAATGCCCCAACTGTCATCGAAGCCATGGATAAGAACCACATAATCTCAAACCATTGATCGCTTAGCGCGGCAAAGGGAATGAAGAGTAAGCGGATTATCAATGCAAATGCCGCCACCTTTGGCACAAGCGCAAATAATGTTGTCACAGATGTTGGCGCGCCTTCATACACATCAGGCGTCCACATATGAAATGGAACAGCAGATATTTTGAATGCCAGTGCGGCCAAGATAAATACGAAACCAATTACAGCGCCTAAGCTAAGCTCGTTCGCCAAAGTCGTGCCAATAATTTCAAAATTAGTACTACCTGTGAAGCCGTAAATAAGTGAAATACCAAACAGCAACATACCAGATGATATCGCGCCCAACACAAAGTACTTCATACCGCTCTCGGCACTACGAACGTTGTCACGCTTAATAGCGGCCAGTACATAAAGGCTTAAGGATTGAAGCTCCAAGCCAACATACAAGGACAGCATGTCATTTGCAGACACCATAATCATCATACCAATACCCGCAAATAAAACGAGCAATGGGTATTCAAACTTGATGATATTATCGTCATATAAATATTGAATAGACAATGCAATCGTAGCAATTAATCCTGATAGCACTAAGAACTTCATAAAGGTTGTGAAGTTATTTTGGATGAACATACCGTTTAAAATAGCGGTACTTTCGCCTTCGGTGCCCTGCCCCAACATAATTGTGATCGCTATTAATAACGCAATAATACTCGCCCAACTAATGAAGCGTGTACTGACATTGCCACGTAAAACACCGATAACCAAAAGCAACAAACCAGAACATGCTAAAAACAATTCAGGGAATATTGGGGCCAATGATGAAAAAGTAAGAGTTTCCATTATTCTGCATTCCCTATCTTAATTTGTTTGGCAGTTGCTAAATCTGTTCCTTCAGGTTTAGCCTTTAAGCCACTTTCATATTGGCCAATAAGTTTTTCAACTGATGGCGCAACTTTGTCCATGACATATGATGGCGCAATTCCCAGCCATAAAACAAGAAGGACAAGCGGTATAAGGTAGCTATACTCTAGCTTATTCATGTCTTTCATTGCCGCGGCATCATCATTTTTCTGTGTGCCAAAAACAACACGGCGGTAAAGTACCAGCATGTAGGCCGCGCCAAGAACAACACCTGTTGTGGCAAAGACGGCAACAACTGTATCAACTTGGAAAGCGCCCATAAGTGTTAGAAACTCCCCTACAAAGCCAGACGTTCCAGGTAAACCAACTGAGCCAAGCATTAAGATCATAAAGACCGTGGCATATTTAGGCATATTTTTAACCAAGCCACCATAGCGGGAAATCTCACGTGTATGAAGACGGTCATAAACAACACCAACGCATAAGAATAAAGCCGCCGAGATAATACCGTGTGACAGCATTTGGAAAATACCACCTTCAACACCTTGTGTCGTGGCACTGAAAATACCTAATGTCACAAACCCCATGTGGGCAACAGATGAATAAGCAATCAGCTTCTTCATATCTTCTTGAACCAACGCCACAAGCGATGTGTAAATAATAGCAATAACGGATAACCACATCACCATGGGCGCAAAAAATTCAGTGGCTTCTGGGAACATAGGTAATGAAAAGCGTAAGAAACCGTAGCCTCCCATTTTAAGGAGTACACCCGCCAAAATGACAGACCCAGCCGTTGGTGCTTCAACGTGCGCATCAGGCAACCATGTGTGAACGGGCCACATCGGCATCTTAACGGCAAAGCTGGCGAAGAAGGCAAGCCATAGCCAAATTTGCATATTCTGCGCCACAGGCGATGCCATCAATGTCGGAATATCACTAGAGCCAACCTCAAGATATAATGCCAATAAGGCGACGAGCATAAGCACTGAGCCTAATAACGTATAAAGAAATAGTTTAAACGCAGAATAAATACGGCGCGGCCCACCCCAAACACCAATGATAATAAACATCGGTATAAGAACGCCCTCAAAGAAAACGTAGAACAAGACGGCATCTAATGCGCAGAACGTTCCGATCATAAAGGTTTCAAGAACCAAGAAGGCAATCATGTATTCTTTGACGCGCATTTTGATTGAATTCCAGCTGGCCAAAATACAAATTGGTGTCAATAACGTTGCCAAGATAACAAAGAACAATGAAATTCCATCAACCCCAACATGATATTGAATACCTAGCGATGGCAGCCAATCGTGC
This sequence comes from Alphaproteobacteria bacterium, assembly GCA_023301785.1. Lineage (GTDB taxonomy): Bacteria > Pseudomonadota > Alphaproteobacteria > Micavibrionales > Micavibrionaceae. The sequence continues at coordinate 10,236 of JALZUF010000094.1, forward strand.
TTTTCAACAAATTGAAATTCAGCAGATGTGCCGTCGAATTTAATCAGCATATAGATAGAAAGAATGAATGTGAAAATTGTCGTGTAGAGCGCCACATAACGTGAATTACGCGCCACGCGGTTTTCATCACCGCGAATAAGCAAAATGAACGCCACACCAACAAGCGGTAAGAAAATCAACAAAGATAATATTGCAAAATCAATCATAACTTACTCTCCAACCTTCTTCGTTGTTTCAACAACGGCATCGGTCACGGGCTCAACCCCTAAATCCATTTTTATAAAAAACCAACTGATAAGACCGATCAGGCCTAGCATCATGATAAAGGCATACTGAAAAACATACCCAGATTGGAAACGGCTCAATAGGCCACCAAAGCCGTATGATGCTTTTGCAAATCCATCAGGACCAAGCCCATCGACAATGTGCTTATCAGATTTAAAGAATACTTTACCAAACCATAAAGAAGGCACGATAAATAGTTTGTGATACAGCTCGTCAAAGAACCATTTATTAAAGAATAATTTGTGAATTGGCTTAAAGATTTTCACTGCCTTTTCAGGTGCAGAGACAAATTTGTTGTAGAATAACCACCCCATAAACAAACCAACAACACCCATAACAATAGGTAGTTTCTTAACCCATAATGGAACATGGTGCGCCGCAGTAACTGTATCATTGGCAGGTAGAACTTTTAAAGTCTCTCCCCAAATTTGATGATGACCAACAAACATCTCGTATCCAAAGTAACCTGCAAAGATAGCGCCTGCCGCTAAGATCATTAATGGCACAAGCATAATAGGTGGTGATTCATGTGCATGATCGAATGTTTCTTTATCCGCACGCGTTTTACCGTGGAATGTCATAAACAGTAAACGTGCTGAGTAGAAGGCCGTCATCACAGCGGCCGCAATCCCTAGCCAAAAAGCAAGCTCACCAAACCAGCTGTGGTCAGCATAAGCGGCCTCTAAGATCATATCTTTTGAGTAATAACCAGAGAAGAAAGGAACTCCAGCCAAAGCAAGCGAGCCAATCCACATTAACGTATAAGTTGTCGGGATTTTCTTCCAAATACCGCCCATTTTACGCATGTCTTGTTCATCAGACATTGCGTGAATTACAGAGCCTGCCCCAAGGAAAAGTAATGCTTTAAAGAAAGCGTGCGTTGCAAGGTGGAAAATTGCCGCCCCATAAGCCGACACACCAAGCGCAAAGAACATATAGCCAAGCTGTGACATTGTTGAATAGGCAATCACGCGCTTAATATCAAACTGTGTCATACCGATTGTTGCGGCAACAAACGCTGTTAAACCACCGACAACGGTCACAACCATAAGCGCCATAGGTGCGTATTCAAACATTGGCGACAATCGCGCCACGAGGAAAACCCCTGCTGTTACCATTGTTGCGGCGTGGATAAGCGCTGATACAGGTGTTGGCCCTTCCATCGCATCAGGCAACCATGTGTGAAGCCCTAATTGCGCCGATTTACCCATCGCGCCCATAAAGAGTAATAAGCAAACAACAGTTAGTGCATGAAATTCAAAACCAAAGAAATTCATCATACGTTCTGTCGCATCTGGCGCGGCAGCAAAAAGCTCGTCTAATTGAACTGTACCGAATAAGAAGAATGTCGCAAAGATACCTAGCGCCAAACCAAAGTCACCAACACGGTTTACTAGGAACGCTTTAATAGATGCGGCATTTGCACTGTCTTTATGGTTCCAAAACCCAATAAGAAGATATGAGGCAACTCCGACCCCTTCCCAACCGAAAAACAGCTGAATTAAGTTATCTGATGTGACCAACATTAACATCGCAAAGCTAAATAAGCTGAGGTAGCTCATAAAGCGTGCTTTGTTTTTATCATGGCTCATATAACCAACGGAATAAACATGAACACATGATGAAACGATAGTCACAACACACATCATAATAATAGAAAGCTGATCTATTCGTAACGCCCAATCGACAGCCAATGTACCAGAGTTAAACCATGTCATCAGTGTGATTGTACGTGGATCACCAGCATGATCAGCGCCACCAAAGAGTACCTCAATGAATAGAATACAAGAACAGATGGCAGCAACGATAATACCGCTACACGTTACAAACTGAGCGCCCTTATCACCCATGTTTTTACCAAACAAAAATGCAAGTAAGAAACCAACCAGCGGAGCAAAAACTGCGACTATTTCCATGATGCTATCCCTTCATGGTTGAAACGTCTTCAACCGCAATCGTGCCACGTGTTCTAAATAATACCACCAAGATAGCCAAACCAATCGCGGCCTCTGCGGCGGCAACCGTTAGGATAAACAATGTAAATACTTGGCCTGTTAAATCGTTAAGATGTGCAGAAAAGGCAACGAAGTTGATATTAACCGCCAACAGCATCAACTCAATACACATCAAGATAACAATGACGTTCTTACGATTTAAGAAAATGCCAAAAACACCCAGCGTAAATAATATCGCCGCAAGTGTTAAATAATGCCCTAGTCCAATTACAAGTAATTCCATGATTAAATCCCCGTCCCTGGTGTGACTTTTTGGATTTCCATGGCATCACTTTGTGTTCTGGCCTGTTGGTCTGCAACGTTTTGTTTACGAACACCAGGGCGTTTTCTATGTGTTAAGACAATAGCGCCAATCATGGCTACTAAAAGAATTAAGCCTGATACCTGAAATGCAAAGACATAGTCAGTATAAAGGATTTGCCCAAGAGCTTCCGTATTGGTGATTTCTTTTGGATCTGGTGTTGGTGACGCAATATTTGTTTCTGATGATTTCGCAAACTGCCATACGGCAAAAACAGAAATAAGCTCAAATAATAAAATTCCACCCGCAAGTAGACCCACGGGAACATATTGCATTGCTCCTTTACGCAGATCACCGAAGCTAATATCCAGCATCATAACAACAAATAAGAATAAGACCGCCACCGCCCCGACATAGACAATGACCAAAATCATTGCGATGAATTCCGCACCAAGCAATACAAATAATCCCGCGGCATTAAAGAACGCAAGAATTAGAAACAAGACTGAATGTACAGGATTTTTAGCCGTTATGACCATTATGGCGCTTAACAGGGTAATAGCGGAAAATAAATAAAATGTGATAGCTGAAATCATGGAAAGAACATTACATTATTAATAATGTTCCTTAATAAATCTTTGGCGAGATTAAGGCAAGCTTAGATATTCAAAAATAACAATAATATCCCTTTTTATGGGGATATTATAAAATTTAAAATCATTACCTGAAGGCAGGAGACATAACGCTTCCACGTCTGCTAGCAATACTTGATGCCATTGACGCTCCACGTCCCATTCTAACGGGACTTCTTCGTGATGCTGCTCCAAATGCAGGTGATGGTCTAGTTGGGCTTAAAGGTTTCTTCATACCTATATATGTACTATACGCATGGCTTAATGTCAAGAAAAATCATGCAAAATTTGCATATCAGTCATGTTTTGTGCTTAGGAAATTCAAAAGAGTTTAACGATAAGGAGCATCTGCAACTAAATTTGCAGCAATCTGCGCTTCCCAAATATCACCATTTTCAAGAAGTTTATCTTTATTGTAATAAAGCTCTTCTCTGGTTTCTGTTGCAAATTCGAAGTTCGGGCCTTCAACGATGGCATCCACCGGGCATGCTTCTTCACAAAGGCCGCAATAGATGCATTTGGTCATATCTATGTCATAACGCGTTGTACGGCGCGATCCGTCTTCACGCGGTTCTGCTTCAATCGTAATCGCCTGAGCAGGACAAATAGCTTCACAAAGCTTACAAGCAATACAGCGCTCTTCTCCATTTGGATAACGACGCAAAGCGTGCTCTCCTCTGAAACGGGGGCTGATTGGCCCCTTCTCGTTCGGATAGTTAATCGTTACGCGTGGCATAAAAAACATATATTTTAACGTTAAGGCCATGCCTTTAACGATTTCAGTCAACAAGAAAGCATTTAGGAAATTTTTCATTATTCTGCAACCTTATCAATAAGCGTTGATTCTTGTACTACAGGCGCTTTTTCTTTTGATGGCAACGCATCAAAGTATATCAATGAGCCTGATACAACCACAACCCACAGCAATGTAAACGGCAAGAACACTTTCCATCCCAAACGCATAAGCTGGTCATAGCGGTATCTTGGGAAGGTTGCACGTGTCCATACGAAGAAGAACATAATAAGAAGTGTTTTAAGCGCAAACCAAACAATGCCCGGCACTATTGCTAAAGCTTCAATGCCGAATGGTGGCAACCACCCGCCTAAAAATAACAATACTGTCATAGCGGACATAAGAATCATGTTGGCGTATTCACCCAAGAAGAATAAAGCGAAAGTCATCGCCGAATATTCAACCATAAATCCACCAGTAATTTCTGATTCGCCCTCTGGTAAGTCAAATGGAGCGCGGTTTGTTTCTGCCAATATTGAAACCAAAAACACAATAAGCATCGGGAACAACATAATTTGAACCCATATTGGGCGCTCAACAGTAACAATCTCAGTTAAATTAAGTGATCCTACACATAGCAAAACACAGACAATCACCAATCCCATGGAGACTTCGTATGATACCATCTGTGAGGCAGAGCGCAGTCCACCAAGAAACGCATACTTAGAATTAGAAGCCCAACCCGCCATAATCACACCGTACACACCCATTGATGAAACGGCAAAAAGATAAAGAATACCGACATTTATGTCCGCCAGTACAAGTTGTGCATTAACAGGAATAACCGCCCATGCAATAAGCGCCAAAGTAAAAGTAAGCATTGGCGCAATGACAAAAACAGGGCCATTGGCCTGTGCAGGGATAATTGTTTCTTTAGATAGAAGCTTCACACCATCAGCGATGGGCTGTAATAGCCCCCAAGGACCAACGGTCATTGGCCCTTGCCTACGCTGCATCGCACCCATTACCTTACGCTCTAACAGCGTGTAATAAGCAACTGCGCCTAAGATAACACCAATCAGAATGCCAATATGCGTGAGCATATAGACAGTTTGCATTCCGTAAGCGTTCCACAATTCTAGCCAAAATTCATTCATGACCTAATCTTTTACAGTGACTCTAATGAATTTAAAAGATGCAATATCAACAATTAAGAAAATAATTATTGATAAATTATGTAAATAATTGTAGTTTGCTAATCTGTATTACTGAGTAAACCATGTTGAAGTATTTAAAATCATTATATCAAGATAATCAGCCTCTTATCGCAAGTATGTTTTTAAGCACGGCTATCTTGGGTGTAGCAACAGCTTTAATTGATATTGATGAGCAACCTAATCCTTCGGATACTGCCGATCCTTCCTTAACTTCAAATTTTAATAAGGTCATTAAGCCCAGTTATGATGAATATTATTTACCTGAAGATCAAAAACCAGAAATTCTTAAAGGTCATTTTTTACCAAATAAATCACATACGACACGTTTGGAAGATATTGATGGTATCTATGAGGCCTGCCCTCAATTAAAAGCTGTTGAGCTTGTAACGTTACAATACACTTATGGTCCCCATATTCATGAAGATGATGAGTTTGATCCTAAGTTAAATCTTAATGGAAGAATTTTACATCCTGAGTATCAGAGCGATTCCGAAAAACAAAGATATGAGAGAAGGCTAAACCGTATTAAAAATTTGGAATTAGCAGAATCATTAGGTTTTGGTATTACTTCTAAAGGAGGTTCGTTAAAAACAACTTATGATTTAATTAATGTCCTAGATAGCAGTGTCGGAGACGTTAGTTTTGTTGTCTATGGTGATGTCGCCTCTGCTGCGGCGCTGTTGTTTACATACGCAAATGATCGTTTTTTATATGCGCATTCTGCATTAGAAAATGTAGGCAATATGACCCTTCATGAACCACGTTATTCGATATATGAAAATTTTCCTTCATATTCAGAAAAGCCCATATATTTAGGAAACAAGTTTGCACAGGACTTTGATGCTGGCTCTTTTGGACGTGCCGATTTAGAAAGTGAAACACTTAAATTAAAGCGTGCACATATTGAGAACTCTAGAACAGGTGTTGATATGGCGTGTATGGATAAAATTATTGATGGTTATCAAGACACTGAGATCACAGCATCAGAAGCGGTAATGTTAGGCTGGGCTGATGCTACTATTATAAGAAGCCAAGATATTATTATCGTTAGAAAAGAAACGTCAAATCCCAACACACCTAGAATGGCAACGCAAAAATTTGCGCAAGCTTATGGCTTAAATGCGCATTAGGCAGCCGCTTTTTTACTCTTAATAAATTGGCTCATGTCAGGCTTGAAATAGTTAGGGCCTTTCATGACTTTACCATCACCTTCACGGTGGATTGGTTTACCATCTTCACCAAGTTTGGACATATTTGAACGATGAACCTCGTTAAATGCCGCCTCCTTAACATCCTGCATACCAAACGATAAAAATGCGCCATCCAAAACATATTGTAGATCAATCAGTGCATCCAATGTCTCGATCATATCATCGTTGTCGAGTGCTTCTTTTAACTCGTCCAACTCTTCTTGAAGCAAATTAATACGTAACTGCTTCGTTTGTTCGTTCCCTGTCGTTTGCTCGTTTTCAACAGGTAAACCGTATGTTTCATGGAACTCTTGAACTTGGTCTAATGTATTTTTATTTTGTGTCATTCTGCAGCCTCTAAGATTTCTGGGTTTATGAACTTATCTGTACAACGGCGCATCGTTTCGGATGCGTGACAAATAACATTCGCCATATAAAAATTATTAATCGGATTCACAAATGGGTCTTTAGACACCTTATGCGCCGCCCCACCAAAGCTACCCCATGTTTGAGGTGTGACCTCATCAAAGTTGCCTAAAGCAGGATATTTTGAAATCATTTCATCACGAAGGTCTGCCAAGTTATTGAACGCGAGTGGCGCTTCAATATGATTAGAAATCGCTCGTAAGATCGTCCAATCTTCTTTTGCCTCACCTGGTGGGAATACAGCTTTGTTTGCACGTTGTGCACGCCCTTCCATATTCATATAGATACCATCTTTTTCAGTATAGGCCGCGCCAGGAAGAATAATATCGGCTCTGTGCGCCCCTGCATCACCATGATGTCCTTGGTAAATAACAAAGGAATGATGATTAATTTCTTCTAATGTTTCTGGATTATCAACACCCAATAGGTAAACCAAACCCATTTCACTCATATCAAAGTGACGCGCAGGCTTAAATTCCATTTCTAAGGCCGCCATACGGCTTGCTGCATTATGAATAACATTGAAGCCATTCCAACCTTCTTTGATAACACCAAGCTTATCTGCGGCTTCTTTCAATAATCCATGAACTTCAAGGCCATCCTCACGTTCAAACGCACCCTGCCCAACAATAATCATCGGACGTTCGCCTTGAACCTTACCAGCATAATCATCAACAAGTTTTTTGAGATCTTGCGGCGATGTACCTGCATGGTGATATGGATATGTTAAATCAACAGCCTCACCAATCAACGCAATAGGAATCTTCTTTTCAAACCAAGTTTTACGTATGCGCGTATTCACTAAGGTGGCTTCATGCCTTGGGTTTGTTCCAATGAGCAAAATAGAATCGGCTTCTTCGATGCCTGCTATTGTTGAATTGAATGTGTAACCTGCTTTATTACTCACATCGAATTTCGCGCCATCTGTACGACATTCCAACTGTGTAACGCCTAAACTTTCCATTACAGACTTGAGCGCATACATACTCTCCGCATCTGCCAAATCACCAGCAAA
>JALZUF010000095.1 GCA_023301785.1 Alphaproteobacteria bacterium
TACATGCAGGACGTCTTTGTTGCCACACAATCCCGCCGCCAAGGATTGGCTAAACGCCTAATTTGGGAGCTACATGACATCGGAAAAACCGAAAAATGGGCTCGAATTTACTGGTTTTCTCAAAAAAGTGATAAGGCCGTCCAAAATCTATATAAAAACCTTGGAATCAAGATGGATTTCAGCTTACATATACTTCCAACACAAGAATAATTCGTAATTTTAGAATGAAAGTAACGAGAACATGAAATTCACATTAAGCTGGCTAAAAGAACACTTAGATACAAACAAAAGCCTGAATGAAATTACGGATAAATTGACCGCCCTTGGCCTTGAGTTAGAAGGCGTTGAAGACCCGACAGAAACATATGCTCCTTTTAAAGTCGCTTACGTCGAAAGTGCGGAAAAACATCCTGATGCTGACCGCTTAAAAGTCTGTATTGTTGATACAGGATCAGAGAAAATTCAAGTTGTCTGTGGCGCGCCTAATGCCAAGACAGGAATGAAAGCAATTTTTGCGCCTAATGGCTCTTTTATTCCTGGAACTGGGGACACTCTAAAGAAGGGAAAAATTCGGGGACAGGAATCTAATGGCATGCTGGTCTCAGAACGTGAAATGGGCCTGTCAGAAGAACATGACGGTATCATTGAACTACCAGAAGATACTGCCGTTGGCACTGCATTCACTGAAATTTACAGTATGAATGATCCTGTTATAGATATCGCAATCACACCAGACCGCGCTGATTGCGCAGGTATACGCGGCATTGCCCGTGATTTAGCCGCCGCAGGTATGGGCACATTAAAACCATTAGACACCTCAGCAATAAAAGGAAACGGTGCCTCCCCAATAGCTGTGAAAATTTCTGCTAAAGATGAATGCCCTTTATTCATGGGTCGCTTGATTAAAAATATACAAAATGAGCAATCCCCGCAATGGATGCAAAATAGATTAAAAGCTGTTGGCCTTCGTCCTATTTCTGCCCTAGTGGATATCACAAATTACGTCTCGCTTGATCTATGCCGTCCTCTTCACGTTTACGATGCGGATCTATTAAAAGGCGATATTGATGTACGCCTTTCTAAAAAAGACGAAAGCTTTGACGCCCTAAATGACAAAAGCTATACACTTGATGACGGCATGACAGCAATCACAGATGATTCTGGCGTACTTGGGCTAGCTGGTATTGTTGGTGGTGTATCGACAGGATGTACGGAGACAACGAAAAACGTATTTGTTGAATGTGCTTATTTCGACCCCTACGCCACCGCCAAAACAGGCCGTGCGCTACAAATTGATTCCGATGCTCGCTACCGCTTTGATCGTGGCGTGGACCCTGAATTCGTGAATGATGGCCTTGAGGTTGCAACAAGACTAATCATGGAAATCTGCGGCGGAGAGCCAATGGATATCACATCTGCTGGTGAAAAACCTGATTGGAAGAAGCAAATCACTTTCGATCCTGATTACACACTAAAACTTTCTGGTATGGATGTTCCTGAAGACAAACAAATTGAGATTCTTAAAAATTTAGGCTTCGTTATCGACGGCGATCAGGTCACACCACCATCATGGCGCCATGATGTCGACGGCAAAGCCGACCTTGTTGAAGAAGTTATCCGCATCATAGGATACGATCAAATTGAAGCCTTATCTGTACGCTCAGAAAATGCTATCGCTGATGGTGCAGAAACACCACATTCAACAAGCGTACGTTTATCACGCACTGCGCTTGCGGCGCGTGGGCTAAACGAATGTGTCACATGGTCTTTCATGCCCAAGCCATTAGCGGCGTATTTTGCAGAGAACGACAATATTGATGAAGCCTTAACATTATCAAACCCTATTAGTAGTGATCTAGACCAAATGCGCCCTAGCATTTTAGGCAACTTAATTGCCGCCGCCAGCACAAACGCTGACAAAGGCAATGGTGATACAAAGCTATTCGAAGTTGGCCCAGTCTTCCCGTCCGTAAAAGCAGATGGTCAGCAAACACACGCGGCAGGCATTCGTTTTGGTGCCGTTGGTGCACGCCATTGGGAAGGTGCAAACGCCGCCCGTACGAATGATATCTATGATGCTAAAGCGGATGCTATTGCCGCCCTGGAGGCAGCAGGTGCATCAACACAAAGTTTACAAACTATGCGCGAAGCATCTGGGTACTTCCATCCCGGACGCTCAGGCGTGCTTAAAATGGGAAATAAACCACTCGCACAATTTGGTGAAATTCATCCTGCTATTTTGGACGAGATGGGCATCAAAGCCAACGTTGTCGCATTTGAAGTGTTTTTAAACAATATCCCTAAGAAGAAAAACAAAGGCCCGTCAAAATCATTGTTACAGTTATCACAATTTCAACCTGTAACGCGTGACTTTGCCTTTATCGTTGACGAAAATGTCGAAGCCGAAGCCATCACAAGAGCTGCACAAGGCGCGGAACGCAATCTGATTTCCTCAACAAGCGTCTTTGATATCTACCAAGGCAAAGGCGTTGAAGAAGGCAAAAAATCAGTCGCGATTAATGTGGCCATACAGCCCGTTAAACAGACATTAACAGATGCAGAAATTGACGGTATTGCCACAAAAATTATCGAAGCCGTCGCCTCAAAAACTGGTGCGGTTTTAAGAGGGTAATTTGAAAAAGCTGATCGAACAAAATCTAGCGCTCACTTTAATCGTAAGCGTTTTCATTGGCATTTTCATTCCTTATCTCGAAAACATCCCCTCAATCAGCGTAACAGTTTTAGTTTCAGTCATTGTCTTCTTTTCTTGCTCTAAAATAATATTTCAAAATATAAAATCGATTTCAGTTCCACAAGTTATCTTTTTTTATAGCCTAAGATATGTGCTCGTACCTTACTTTGCATATACTGTTGCAAACTTATTTCTCGATACAGAATATGCAATCACGATCCTACTCATTTGCCTAATGCCTTCAGGTGTTACCTCCGCAGCCCTTGCCAACATTATGAAAGGTGAAGCCTCACTAGCCTTTGTTATCACAATCTTCACAGGTTTAATCACCCCTATAAGCGTGCCATTTATGTTGGATTTAATTGCAGGAAAACAAATAGAAATCGACTTTTGGAATATGTTTCAAATGCTAAGCCTAACTATCTTTATCCCAGTTTTTCTATACTTCGCGATTGTGAAAAAATTAAATACTGTTAATCAATGGGTTAGTGATAATGCCCAATTCTATACAATTTTCTTGATTGGGTGTGTTGTAGCTGTACTTATCGCATCGCAAAAACACTTTTTCTATGATGATTTAACAACAGTTATCTTTGCTATTTTTCTTGGGCTCATTTTATATTTTGTTCTATATATTATCGGTTGGAATTTTGCCTTCACAAAACCTCTGAAGTATAAAATAACCTATGCCATCTCATCAGGGACAAATAACCTAGCCTTAGCTACCGCTATTGCCTTTATGTATTTCTCACCGCTTATCATTTTATTTACAGCAATAGCTGAAATATCTTGGGTTATTGCCCTAAGCTGTTTCAAAAAATTTGTTGATTACAAACAAAAATAATTCATACAGCTTGTGATGCAAAAAAAGCGTACATGACGTACGCTTTTGATCTAATTTTAAAATTTAGATTACTTCTTAACCAGGCTCAATTTTTGCCATTTCCTTGGCTTTTTCGGCCATGTCAATGTTGTCGTCAACATCATTTTCATCACCATTTTCAAGTTCTTGCGCCACCACATCTTTACGGCTTAACTTGCCGATCATTGTTTTCGGCAAATCTTCTTCGCGAAACTCAATACGTTTAGGGATTTCCATTGGAGAAATCCTTTCCGCTAAAAACGTTTTAAGGTCATCAGCGCTTAATTCTCGCCCGTCCTTACGTTTGATCCAAGCCTTAACAATTTCGCCGCGGTTCGCATCAGGAAGCCCCGCAACAATACATTCCTCAACGGAAGGGTGCTTATAAATTGCTTCTTCAACATTACGCGGATACACGTTATAGCCATTTGTAATAATCATGTCTTTAATACGATCAACAATGAAGAAATACCCATCTTCATCCATAATCGCAATATCACCCGTATGTAAACGTCCATCTTCTTGCAAAGTTTTTGCATTATCTTCAGGACGATTCCAATAGCCCTTCATAACTTGAGGGCCACGCGCGCATAGTTCACCACGTTCACCAGAAGGCACATGCTTACCTGTCTCAGGATCAATAATTTCTATAACTGTTTGAGGTAAAGGGAAGCCAATAGAACCTGCACGAGTTTCAACACGAGGATTGTTACAACATAAAACAGGAGAACTTTCGGTCAAGCCATACCCCTCAACAGCGGCACATCCTGTCTTCTCTTCAAACCTCTCCTTCACTTTTACAGGCAGTGGCGCGCCGCCAGAAATGCAATATTTAATAGAGCTTAAGTCAAATTTCGCTAATTTTTTATTATTATTGATGCCATTAATAATCGCTGGTACAGCGGGAAAAATTGTTGGCTTTTTATCATTAATTAGCTTAAGCGTTGCATCCAACTCAAAGCGCGGTAATGCTATAATTTCCCAGCCACCACGAACAGACACGTTCATAACAACTGTCATCGCAAACACATGGAAAAACGGTAAAACACCTAGCATTTTTTCATTTGCCTCTTCCGAACCGATCCACATATAGGCCTGCTCCGCATTTGCTACAATATTTGCATGCGTTAACATCGCCCCTTTAGGTAAACCTGTCGTACCACCCGTATATTGAAACAAAGCAATATCTTCTTCAGGGTTAATATCAACAGGCCTATATTTTCCATCGTTTTCAATCATATCTTCATACTGAAAAACACGGCGACTATTTACATCAACATCGGCAAGTTCTTTTCCTTTTAACAATTTGAACAAATGATTTTTAGGGAACGGTAAGAAAGGCGTAAAAGACGCCACAATAAGTTTTTCAAGACGTGTGCTATGAAGCAATTTGGACATCTTTGAATAAAGCATTTCAAGATCATGCGTAATAATCGCATCCGTATCACTATCTTCAATCATACTCTCAAGCTCAGCCGAAGCATAAAGCGGATTATAGTTAATGACAGTCGCCCCAATGCGCATTAACGCATAATATGAGATTAAAAAGAAGGGACAGTTTGGCAAGAAAATACCAACTTTTGTCCCTTTTTCGATGCCTATCTCTTGTAAACCTTTGGCAAACTTGCAAGTCAGATCATTAATTTCTCGCCAATTCATCTTTGCCCCTAAAAAATCGAAAGCGGGCGCATCAGGGTAAGTTTTCGCTGTATAATCCAACATTTCGTAAACTGGACGTGCCTCAATAGGTGCATCCCAAGCCACTCCTTCAGGATAATTACCAACCCATGGGTAATTTTGTTTCGTTTGGTTTTGATCTGTACTCATTTTTTATAGCTCTTATCTCTTTATTAAACTTACGAATATAGTTTAAACGATTTTCATCAATATGCAGATAAAAAAATAAACATGGCGATATACCAACAAAATACTAGATTATCAAAAATGGTTGCGCTATCATATTTCTACAATCTAGTTAGGGGTAATATAGATGTGTAAAGTTTTAGATAATATTAAATCCTTTTTAAAAGGATAAATATTAAGCTGTAAGTAGGCTTTGTATATTTGTAGATAAAGGCACTCATTGTGAACACAGAAGCATTAATTAAGGAACAACACGATCCTAATAGCAAGGCGGTTGTTTCAAAAATAAAGTGGTTTAACGCAACAAAGGGATTTGGATTTGCAGTTCCAGACGCAGACCCATGCGATGCCTTCATACATATAACAACACTACAAGATGCTGGTATTGAAGAACTCGGTGATGGGGCAGTTATTTCATGCCACGTAGTTAAAGGTCCTAAAGGCGCACTGGTTACAAAAGTTGATCACCTCATTGATTTAGGACAAGACCCTGCACCAATTACTTTCCGCGTTGAAATTGCTGACGATGAAAAATTAGAAGAAATGACAGGTATCGTAAAATGGTACAAGCCAGATAAAGGATTTGGATTTATTATCCCTGAAGATGGCGACAAAGATGTTTTTGTTCACCAAACCTGCCTTGAAAAAAATGGGTTGTCTCTTTTAATACCAGGCCAGCAAGTTAAGATGACTGTACGTTCAGTTGCAAAAGGCCGTGAAGTTATCGAATTTGAAGTCACCGATTAACTTAAAAAAACTATGACTTAAAAACGTCCTCTTCAGTTTTATAAGAGCTAAATTTAGATTTTATTTTATCTTTAAGCCTTCCCATCTTCTCCCTGAACATCAATGCGCTTGGCGTAACAATTAATGTCAAAATCGTTGAGAACGTTAGTCCAAAAACGATTGCCGTAGAAAGTTGAACCCACCATTGCGTTGATGGAGCACCGTGTGACACCGCACGACTTACGAAATCTATATTAAGCTGTAGAACCATTGGCATCAAACCCAAAACAGTTGTAACAGTCGTAAGCAACACAGGGCGTAACCTTTGCGCACCCGTAATCATGATGGCATCACGCACCGCTAATCCACGCTTACGGTGATTATCAAATGTATCAATCAACACAATATTATTATTCACCACAATCCCAGCCAGCGCGATCACACCAATACCAGACATCACGATGCCGAATGGTTGTTGCGTTACCAGCAAGCCAATCATCACACCAATCGTCGACATAACGACCGCAAATAAAATAAGAAATGCACTATAGAAACTATTAAACTGCGTAACCAAAATGACCGCCATTGCAAATAACGCAATCACAAACGCCTTCATTAAAAAATCTTGCGCTTCTTTCTGATCTTCATCTTCACCTGTAAAATTAATTTTTACACGCGGATCAATTTTGTCTGCGTTTGATTGCATCCATTCCTTCATCGCTACAACTTTGGCATTGGTATTTAAACCTTCTTTCACATTCGCTTTAACCGTAAAAATACGGTTTTGGTCTGCACGGTTAATTGTACCTACCGCTGCCTTCGGCACACGCTTCACAAAGTTGGATATCGGTACAGACCCTTGGGATGTTTCAATACGAACGCGGTCTAATTGATCCAATGTACGTTGCTCTGCCGAATGACGAATAACAATATCAACATCATCTTCCGCCCCATCAGGGCGATAATCAGTCACCTTCAATCCATTTGTGACCATACGCACATAATCACCAATTAAGGACACATCAATGTTAAATTTAGAAGCTTGCGCGCGATCCACTTGCATTTCCCATTCAATACCCGGCAACGGCCGACTATCTTCAATATCAATGATATCCGCATCTGACTTCAACGCATCCACAATAAACTGAACTGTTGGCTCTAGAGTTTCTGGAAAACGGCTTCCAATTTCAATTTGAATATCTTTACCAGAGGGCGGCCCCTCTTCTTGTTTTTGTGCTTCAATATAAAGTCCTGCTAAATCTGATGTACGCTCGCGGATATCTTGCAAAATATCATCCGCAGAATCTCGTTGATCCCAATTTTTAAATTCAATAGTAACCTTACCAATAACATCTTCGGCAACATCATCGTTCCCTTGCGCGTCTTGCTTACCAGCCTCGGTATAAAAGACTTTCACACCATCAATATCCAAAATACGGCTTTCAACTTCACGAACCAGAATATCTTGCTCATAAACAGAAAGATTTCCACGGGCATGAATAAGAACACTTGCGGCTTTCGGTTCGATATTAGGAAAAAATTCAACCCCACGTCCAAACGTCCCATATAGAACCTGAACCAAAATCAGCATTCCAATCGTTGCTAATAAAATAAGCCCTGGAATTTTAAGGGCTCCCCCCAAAATTGCCGTATAAATACGTACAGGACCTTTAAGCTCTGCCAATGTGTCTTCGCTTGTTGCTTGCGCTAAATTAACGCCCGTTTGTTTGACAACCTTCTTGCCAAAAATGCTTCCCATGACGGGAACAAATACGAGCGCAACAATCAATGAAGACCCTAACACCGCAATCAGCGTAATCGGCATATATTGCATAAACTGTCCTACAATCCCGGGCCAGAATAATAGAGGTGCGAATGCCGCCAACGTTGTTGCGGTTGATGCTGTAATCGGCCATGCCATCGTTTTGGCCGCCGCGCTGTACGCTTTTTTACGATCCATACCGTCACTCACATTACGATCCGCCAGCTCAGTCACAACGATGGCTCCATCAACCAACATTCCCACAGATAAAATAAGGCCAAATAAAACAACCACATTAACCGTTAAGCCCATAAGGAAAATAATCAAAACTCCCGATAAGAATGCAGACGGAATAGCCACCCCAACAAGCCCTGCCGCGCGACCACCCATAACAGCAATCAGCACAATCATCACCAGTAAGACAGCGCTGATCATATTATTTTGCAGGTCTGACAGACGTTCACGAATATCATCAGATTGATCAAGGGTATAGATAACCTTCACACCTTCTGGCCAAAACTCTTGCTCCGACTCAACTAAGGCGCGTACTGCCTCAATGGTTTCTATAATGTTTTCGCCCGTACGCTTTACAACATTAAGCGCTACGGCACGTTCCCCATTAATACGCGCGAAATTAGTCGGATCTTTAAAAGTCTGACGAATTTCGGCAACATCTCTAACTTTAATGACGGAGTCACCAGATGTTCGCAATGGCATTTCCATGATGTCATTCGCATCTTCAAACAACCCTGGCACCTTAACTGCAAAACGGCCAACGCCCGTGTCCAAATCACCGGCCGCCACCAAACGGTTGGAGCGTGCAAAAAATTGTAATATGTCTGCCCCTTTTAGGCCGTAACTTTCTAGTAAAATAGGATCAACAATAATCTCAACTAATTCTTCACGATCACCCGCAATCTTGGCTTCAAGGACTGTACCGATACCTTCAATTTTTTCCTGTAAGTTCTGCGCCATCTTCACCAAGGCACGTTCAGGCACATCTCCCGATAACGTCACAACCAAAACAGGAAACAAGCTAAAATTAACTTCTGTCACTTGTGGATCGCGATCTAATGTATCGGGAAGCTTGCTTTTCGCACGATCTACCGCTTTTTGTACGTCATCAATCGCTTGGTCTTCATCAAATCCAGCTTGGAATTCTAAGATTACAAAGCCCCCACCTGTGTAACCTGTCGATTTTAACTTCTTAACACCCTCAATCGAGCTTAGTTCTTGCTCCATAGGACGTAACAATAAACGCTCAGAGTCACCAGGCGAGATTCCTTCCAACGACATAGAGACGTATAGAATAGGGATATTAATATCAGGGGAGGATTCTTTAGGAATATTCTTATAAGCGTACGCACCAGCGAGCAATAAGAATATTAACAGTGCGAGAACCGTTCTGCTTCTTGCTAATGCTGCATCAATGATCATGCCCATCATAACAGATCTGATCCTTCATTTTTATTATCGGTCTTTATATCACCGCTATAAACTGGTTTCACTTTTTGACCAGAAACGACGAATTCTTGCCCAACCGTGATAACCGTCACATTCTCAGGTAAACCACCAATCCATAAGTGATCTGGCGTATCTTTCAGTAATTTAATTGGCATAAATTTAACAGTATCACCATTTTCAATAACCTTTACACCCACCGCACCATCATCTGCCAAAGACAAGATTGATGGCGACACTTTATAAGCGCGTGACTCTTTAAAAGGCACTAGGATTTTGGCCGTTAAACCTTCTTTAATTTTACGGTCATCATTAGCAAGCGTCATTTCAACTTTAAATGTACGTGTATTTTGATCCGCCGCCGCCGCGATAAAACTAACTTTACCTTCGACAACTTGGCCATTTAAAAGAACAGCATTGGCCACATCACCTTCTTGCAGACTTCCAACCTGATTTTCAGTTAAAAATCCTGTAATTTCGATAGGGTCCAAATCAACAATTTCAACAAGGCTACTGCCCGTCGACAGGTAATCACCAAGCTCAACCATTTGTTGATTAATCACACCGCCAAATGGCGCTTTAATAACAATACGGGATAGCTCATCTTGCGCCTGCTTAACCAATGCGCGCGCAGATTTAAGTTCAGCTTCTTTCTCTGCTAAGCGGACGCGTGAGTTAAAGCCTTTTTCTGCCAATTCCTTAGAGGCATTATATTGTATCTGACGTTGGTTCAATAATTGACGCGCTTCTTCCAATTTAGCCGAACGGTCACGTACATGTAATTTAGCCAACATCTGCCCACTTGAGACAAGGTCACCTTTTTGGAAATTCAAAACAGCAATCTTACCTTCTGTTTCATTACGCACCATCACGCGGCGCGACGCTTGCGTACGACCAGTGACCTCAACTTCATCATCCATAAGTTGTGCGGTTAAATCACGTACACGCACTTCAATCAGGTCACTCTTAACCAATTCAGAATTTTCTGGGCTTTGGGCTGTATTTTGTGATGTATTTTCACTAGACGCTTTACCATCTGCCTTAAACACACCACTTAATATCCATAATGCTGCTAATATCGCGATAAAAAGGGCTACAAAGAAGGATTTTTTCATGTCGTCACAGACTTTTGTTATATGTAGACTGATCAAACATGAATTTAAGCGGAAAGTATAGATAAAATACACAAATCCAAATCAAAAAAAACGCCTCAAAATCAGATGATTGAGGCGATTATTTTTACTTTTTATAAAATAATTAAATTATTTAGCTGCGGCCTTGATATCGAAATCAACAGGCGAACCGGCATCTGGCGTGAAGTCTTTCGCATTCAGCTTTCTTGCACGTGATGTTACCTGATAGGCGATCGCGGCATGGTCATCACAATATGGTGTGCCTTCAACAGTACCACAACCACAGAAAGAAAAATCATCCCCTTGTGGGTCGCCATTGGGCCAACGGCACATTTTATCACGAAGATCTTCCATCTGAACTTCTTTACCCAAGATAATAGGCACTTTTTTGCTCGGTCTTCTTGGTGGCAATCTTGGGGAATCGTTATTTGATTTAATCTTCTTGGTGTTTTGTTGAATAGGAGAAACACGGCTTGATAATTTTAAGCGGTGGGCCTTTCCAATCACAGCATTACGCGTAACACCTTCACCTAACTCTTTAGCAATCTCGGCCGCAGTTTTACCTTCGCCCCATAGCTTTTTAAGTACGTCAACGCGATCATCACTCCAACTCATAGAAATCTCCCCCACTCTTACAAATCACTTTTTAAAAAAGTTCTTTTAAGAATTAAATATTTTTATCTTGAAAACTAAGAAGACATTATCAACGAAGTGATTCTCTGACTAGAGTCACGAGCAATAAAAAATCCTTTATCCACAAAAAGGAATTTTATTTAGATTATTTTACTTGAAATTATTTTGGAGCAGACTCAACGAGTCCTAGAATCACTTCGCTTGGGGAGACAAGCCCCAAAGGTTGAAACGGTCTTCATCATCCATCCACGCTTCACTGACTTTGACAAAAAGCTTGAGGTGAATTTTAACATCAAATATTTTTTCTAATTCTTCACGCGATTGTTGACCAACTTTTTTAATCATTGATCCACCCTTACCTAAGATAATTTTTTTATGCGCTTCACGATTAATAAAAATAGTTTGATCAATTTTCAAACTGCCATCATCAAAGTCTTCCCACTTTTCCGTTTCAACCGTTAAGGCATAAGGAATTTCTTGGTGTAAAAGTTTGAATAATTTTTCTCGTGTTACCTCTGCTGCCATCAAGCGCATTGGCATATCCGTCAAATGATCTTCAGGGTAATGCCAAGGACTAACGGGGACGCTGCTTGCTAAATAGGAAACCAAATCTTGAACACCACTACCTTTAAGTGCAGACAACATAAATGTCGCTTCAAAATCATATTCAGCATTTAACTTCATAGATATATCTAACAACGCTTGGCGTTTGATGCGGTCAATCTTATTGAGGATTAAAATATAACGCTTTTTTGATGATCCTTCTGTGCGCAAACGATCTAATATAAGCTTCGTTGCGCCGCCAATTTTTTTAGAAACATCTACCAGAACAGCAACAATTTCTGCATCTGCCATCCCTTCCCAAGCCGACGCAACAATAGCGCGCTCTAAGTTATTCTTCTTATCTGCTTCGAATATTCCTGGTGTATCAACAAAAGCGATTTGTGATTGCCCTTCAATCGCCACTGCTAAAACACGTGTGCGTGTCGTTTGTGCCTTCGGAGATACAATGGAAACTTTTGTTCCCACAATATTATTCATCAATGTCGATTTACCAGCGTTTGGCTCACCAATTAAAGCAACAAAGCCGAACTTTTGTTCTTGCGATATATCGTTCATGATTTAATTTTTTCTAGCATTAGTTTCGCTACCTTTTTTTCGGCCTGACGGCGAGAGCTTGCTTCGGCAACAACGGGATCTTCCGTACCAACATCAACACGCACTAAAAATATAGGTGCATGGTCTGGGCCTTGCTTGTCCATCACTTGATACTTTGGTAAATCCATGCCGCTGGCTTGCGCCCATTCTTGTAATTCTGTTTTCGGATCTTGTGGTGCTTTTTCAAGTGTCTTAATCGTATCACCCCAAAGCTTTAAGACGACCTTACGTGCTGGTTCATAGCCACCATCCATGTAAATAGCACCCAATAGTGACTCCATAACATCGCCAATAATGTTTTCATTAAGATTGCCGCCTGCTTCACGCTCAGACGCTGATAAAATTATATAATCACCCAAATTATGCGCTTGGCCAATGATGCTACAGGTCTTGCCCTGCACAAGCGCCGTATGACGTTTAGCCAAACCGCCTTCATTCTCCCCGCGAAACTCCGTGAACAATGCGTCTGCAATCACTAAACCTAAAACACGGTCACCCAAAAACTCAAGACGTTGGTAATTGTAAGCATCATTCGTACTAGAGTGCGTTAACGCACGCTCTAACAAATGCGTATCTTTAAATTGATATTCAATAATATCCTGTAATGCTACAAATTTATCCATACGCACTCTAAACTTTTATTCAGCTTCCGCAGGGCGTGTTGGCCCAAGCAAATTTAACATACGACTAAATCTTATCGTTTTCGGCCACGTCAAAGGATTGAATAAAACTGCTTCCTCAGCAACGGAAAAGAATAAAATATCGGCGCGACCGACAAAATTATCAAAAGGAACAAATCCAACATGCTCTGAAACGCGGCTGTCCATTGAGTTATCGCGGTTATCACCCATCATGAAGTAATGATTTTCAGGTACGGTATATTTAGGCGTATTGTCTAAATCTTCGTTATCTGACTCTTCGTAAATACGGTGCATGATACCGCCAGGCAATGTTTCAATGTATTCCATCATCGGCTTGGTCACATAGTCAGTGTTCTCATCACTTTGCACCAATCCCACAGGATCACGTTCAACCAGTGTATCATTGATATACAGACGTCCTGCGCGAACCTGTACCGTTTCGCCAGGTAGCGCAACAACGCGTTTAATATAATCAATTGATGTATTACTTGGTAATTTAAAAACCGCAACATCACCACGCTTTGGTTTATCTTCAAATTTACGTCCCTCAAAATTAGCCAAACCAAATGGGAAGGAATGCTGACTGTAACCATAGGCAGGTTTACTCACAAAGAGATAATCTCCCACCAAGAGTGTCGGCAACATAGAACCTGATGGAATATTAAACGGCTCGTACAAAAAAGTGCGGATCAATAAAGCCAAAAGAACAGCAATAATGGCCGTCTTAGCAAATTCGCTAATTTCGCCCTCTTTATTAAGCTTTACTTTTTCATAAGTTTTATCTTCTGGAGAGGACTTTTGAGACACTGTATTTTCTTTTAAATCATTCATAATGTTAAGTTTTATCCGATTAAGCGCATAAAAACCAGCTTGAAATGACTTACGGACCAATATTAAACTGAATTGGCCTCTATAATGACCTGCGCCTGCGCATAAGGCGGCTCATCCGTCAAAGATAGGAATATATGAGGTTTATGCCCTTCTGGCGTTATTTCAGCCAATCTAGCGAGCGCCCCATCATTAAGAGCAATATGAGGGCATCCAAGCGCATCATTTGAGACCGTCATATCCTTTAGATAGATACCATCACGAAAACCCGTCCCCAATGCCTTGGCGCACGCCTCTTTCGCTGCGAAACGCTTTGCCAAATGTAAAGCGCGCTTACTCAAATCTTCTATCGATAGCGCGATCTCCGCTTCAGTTTCAGTAAAGTATTTCTCAATAAAACGATCTCCTTGGCGCAGAATAAGTTTTTCAACACGTTTTACGTCAATCAAGTCTATGCCCGTACCTATAATCATTTATTTTTCTTATCGTGTCTGTGTTCAATAATCGTGTGTACTCGTTTTTTCACCACGTTACGTGATGCCCGCCCCGCGGTAATCATATAGAAAAACGCATAGTAAAAAGCAGGAAATGAAAGCACCGCCATAATATACCCTCCAATCAAAGTGGGTATGAATTTCTCCATACCAAACCCATCTTCTTTAAAAAGCGCACTATCGCCAATTAAGAAAATCAATAAATCATCTAATCCTGTTACATTTAAAATCATATGCCCCACGCTGTAGGCAATCGTAAATAAAATCGGAAACGTCCACGGATTGCCAAACAGCGTACCCAAGAGCGCAGCAGGGAAATTAGCACGGACTATTTTACAAAAAATAAAACACTGTAAAATCTGAAAAGGAAAAGTTGGTGTCCATGAAACAACACAACCCGACGCCAATCCCATCGCAATGTCATGTGTGCTATGCGGGATACGTAATACACGATGTTTATAATACGTCAGTGTCCGCTTCCAACCCATACGCGGCCAAATCGCATTACGTACTTTGGATAACAAAGCTTCTTTATTTTTTCGCTTTAAGATCACACCTAGCGTCCTTTAGTACGATCAACAGAGCTGATCTCAGGCGTCGCTCTAAGTGCTGCTATAACATTATTTAAATGCTTAGTATCTTTGACATACACATCAACCAAAATATCCCAAAAATCCATTGAACGATTGGTGATTTTTAAGTTCACAATGTTTCCACCGTTCCGGCCAATGATCGTTGATACACTACCCAATCCGCCAGGCTCGTTGATGAATGTAACACTTAAACGTCCGACATGAGATTCTGGAGTTTCAGGCCCATCACCCCATGACACATCAATCCAACGTTCTGGTGTATCGGCAAAGGTTTCTAAGGTATCGCAATCAATCGTGTGAATAGTCACACCCTTACCTGTTGTCACAATACCAACGATACGATCCCCTGGTAATGGGTGACAACAACGCGCAAAGTGAACCGCCATACCAGGAATAAGCCCTTTGATCGGCATTGGCTTGTCTGATCCGGCATGACGCGCCATCGCATAATCTTGAAAACCCTCTTTCGGTATTTTCGCTGTTTCTGCTTTATGCGAAGGAAATATTTTTTTGAAAACATCACGAGATGAAAAATGCCCTGATCCAATATTCGCATAAATATCATCAGCCTCATCGACGCGCATTTTCTTCACAATGCCGTTTACCGCTTTTTCAGTAAATTCATATTCTTCAAGTTGAAATACTTTTTTCAACATCGCGCGCCCAAGGGTCACATATTCGCTTCGCTGTTGCTGACGAATAAAACGCTTAATGTGCGAGCGCGCTTTACCCGTAACAACAAAACGCTCCCACGCAGGACTAGGAGTTTGAGTTTTGGACGTAATCACATCAACCTGATCTCCATTGGCCAGCTTGGTATTTAAAGGCGCAATACGCCCATTTACTTTAGAGCCCACACATTTATCACCAACACCAGAGTGAACAGCATAAGCAAAATCAACAGGCGTCGCCCCATTGGGTAATTCAATTAAATCCCCTTTAGGAGAGAACACGTAAACTTTATCTTGAAACAATTCTAACTTGGTATTTTCCAAAAATTCTTCTGGTTTAGATTCTTGCTCAAGAATATCCAATAATTCACGCAACCAACGATATTGCTTAAGGTCTTTGACATTAACCTTTTTATTACTGCCTTCTTTATAGGCCCAGTGTGCCGCCACACCCAAATCTGCCTCGCGGTGCATGTCATGCGTACGAATTTGAATTTCAATACGTTGGTTTTCGGGGCCCAAAACTGTGGTGTGTAACGAGCGATAACCGTTTGGTTTTGGCGTTGAAATAAAATCCTTAAAACGCCCCGGTACCGTAGGATACGTTGAGTGCAAAATACCAAGCGCATGGTAACATTCTCCAACATTCTCAACCACGACACGGAAGGCCATGATGTCAGATAATTGCTCAAACGTAACGTTTTTGCGCTGCATTTTTTTCCAAATGGAGTACCGTGTTTTCTCACGCCCTGACACTTCGCAATCAATTTTTTCTTGCAC
Organism: Alphaproteobacteria bacterium; assembly: GCA_023301785.1. Lineage (GTDB taxonomy): Bacteria > Pseudomonadota > Alphaproteobacteria > Micavibrionales > Micavibrionaceae. The sequence continues at coordinate 16,298 of JALZUF010000095.1, forward strand.
CATTAATTTTTCAAGATGCCCTATAATTTTCTCAACAACATCGCCACCTTCTTGACGAAGGAAGGATAAGCGATTTGTAATCGATTCTTGCGCTTCAGGATTTAGATAACTAAACGATAAATCGGCCAGCTCTTCTTTCATTTGATGGATACCAATACGCTCCGCCAAGGGCGCATATATCTCCAGCGTTTCACGCGAGATACGCGCTGTTTTATCGGGGCGATCTTTAAAGTGATAAAGGGTACGCATATTATGAAGGCGATCCCCTAGCTTGACCAATAACACACGA
>JALZUF010000096.1 GCA_023301785.1 Alphaproteobacteria bacterium
CTTTTTGACCGCAGAAAAGTAGCATCGCCAGCTAAAGATATAAAATTAGGCAATCGCCTTACTTCAGGTAGTAAAGATTTAAAAACAGGTCGCCGTATTCGCACCAGTGATATATTAGAACCTGAAGAAGTGGGTACAGTTTGGGCGCAAGCTTACGCTCAATCAGCAACGCAATCTAACAAAGACAAAATTGATGGTTTCTCTATCACTAGTTCTGGCGTCGTTATAGGTGCTGACTCAGGAGATATGAACGATGATATGATTTTTGGGCTGGCGGCGTTGGTCGGTGGCTCTGATGTAGAATCTGATAATTCAAACCGTACTGAAAACGAAGTCAGAAGTTACGGTGTTACAGGCTTTGGTGGCGTAAAGCTCTCCGCAAAAACCTTATTAAGCGGATCTGTCTCATACGTTCACAGTTTAAATGAATTGGTACGTAACGATGTTGGTGGCATCGCGGGCGCAACTGCAACGGGGGAGTTCCCAGTTGAACATTTCGCTATGGGGTCAAAGCTTGCTTACCAATATAATACCGTAAATGGTATTCGCATTACGCCTTCGGCCTCTATTGATTATGATCATATCCGCGCCGACCCTTATACCGAGTTTGGTACGAGTGAGCTAACGATGGATGTTGACTATACGGCATTGGATTTACTCGCTTTGGGAATTGGTGTCGATTTGGATTACGAATATGAAACCAAGAATGGTCGATTTATATACCCAACAGCATACGCAAAATATCAATATGATGTTCTCAATGACGGTGTAGAGGTGCAATCTAATTTCCGAACTCAGCCCGAACTGTTCTTTAAAACAACGGGCTTTGAACCACAGCGTAGTATCTTAAGCTTGGGTACAGCTGTCGAAACAGAAGTTGCAAAAGATTGGAGACTAGCTTTGGGGTACGATCTTCAAATCAAAGATCAGTATAGCTCGCATGCGGGCTACGTAAACGCGATACATGATTTTTAAATATCTTTGATACGATTGTAAGCAGACAGTAACGCTTTTATAGAAGCGCGTGTAATGTTTGAATTCACACCTGCACCATAATATTCTTTACCATCTTTGGCTTTCAAAGAAATGTAAGCTGCTGCTTCCGCACTACTTCCCACTGATAATGTATGCTCTTCATAGTTGCTTAGATTAAATTCAGCGCCCAATGTTTTACGCAAGCCATCTGCAAACGCGTTAACAGGGCCGTTTCCTTCAGAGTTGAATTCAATGACTTTGTTGTCTGTTGTTTTTAACGCAACAAAGCATTTTACTCTGTCGTTATCGCCAGGCAAGTTTTCGTAGGTAAAAGATTCTAACTGGTAGCCTGATTTTTGTTTTAAGTACGCGTCTGAAAAGATGTCCCAAATTTGTGGTGCTAAGATTTCTTTGGCTGTTTTATCAGCTAATTTTTGTACAAATTTTGCAAACTCAATCTGCATCGCTTTTGGCAACTTAAAGCCATATTCTTGCTCAAGAATATATGCAATTCCACTTTTACCCGATTGGCTGTTAATGCGGATCGCCGTTTCATAGCTACGCCCAATATCATTTGGATCAAGCGGAAGGTATGGAATATCCCAATGGTTTCTTTTTTCCTTCTTATGTGCATCCAACCCTTTTTTGATAGCGTCCTGATGCGATCCTGAAAGCGCTGTGAATACTAGCTCACCTGCATAAGGATGACGAACGTGCGTAGGGATTTGATTGCATGTTTCCACTGTTTCTATTATGTGCGGCAAATTACTTAAATCTAATTCTGGATCAACGCCTTGCGTTAATAAGTTCAAAGCCAGCGTAATAAGGTCAGCATTTCCTGTGCGCTCACCGTTACCAAGTAATGTGCCTTCAATACGATCTGCTCCCGCCATGACGGCAAACTCGGACGAAGCAATAGCGCCGCCACGATCATTATGTGCATGAACGCTTAAGGTAACAGAATCCCGACGTGCAAGATTACGGCTCATCCATTCAATCTGGTCAGCAAAAATGTTTGGTGTAGACACCTCAACCGTTGAAGGTAGGTTAATGATCATTTTATTTTCTGGAGTCGGGCCCCATGTCTCAATAACCGCATTACAGATATCAAGCGCAACTTCCAGCTCTGTTCCCGTAAAGCTTTCTGGTGAATACTCAAGCACCCATTCAGTCTCTGGATTTTTCGCAGCTAACTCTTTGATAAGCATTGTGCCTTCACAGGCTAGCTTTGCGATACCTTCTGGATCCATTTGAAAAACATCACGGCGTTGCGCCACACTAGTGGAGTTATATAAATGCACAATCGCACGTTTAGCACCTTTCAAAGATTCAAAAGTACGTTCAATTAAGTGCGCCCGTGATTGTACCAACGCTTGCGGTGTTACATCATCAGGGATTAGATTTTCTTCAATAATTTTACGCGCAAAATCAAATTCAATTTCTGAGGCGGAGGGGAACCCAATCTCAATTTCCTTAAAGCCCATTTGCACAAGAAGATTATACATTAACATTTTGCGTTTTTGATCCATTGGATTAATCAACGCTTGGTTTCCATCACGTAGATCAACAGCGCACCAGATTGGAGCCTTGTCTATAACCTTATCAGGCCATGTTCTGTCGGTGATCTTAACTTTGTCAGAGGCAGTATATTTTGTGAAACTATTTTGGGTCATATTATCGCTCAATATTAAATCTTATTGTTTTAGTTAAACCATTCGGTTTGTGCTTTCAATATATTCTATTGATATAAAATTTCTGCAAGGGCTTTGGTTTGCTCATTGCTTAATTGAATACCCGCTTGCTCAGCTTTTTTAATAATCTTTAAATCAGTATAGGGCAGGCTAAATGTCAAAGGGCGATCCACGGGGTTTAATTTAGCAGATAATGTAAATGTAATCTCTTCAACAGCATCTCTGCTTTCAGATATTGCGCTTATACGCCCCGCTAACTTCCCCGTGTCGTCAAAGACGGGTGCATTCTTAAGGATTGCTAAGCTAATGAATTCATCACTTTTAAATCCGTTATAATCAAATATCTGCTTACGCTCTAAATCTTTTTCAGTAATTGGAATTTTGACATTGCCTTGGCTTTCGGTGAAATCATCAAAACTTAATGCCTTCATTTGTTGGTCAATATAACTGCCATCTTCTTTTATTATGATAGCTTGAATTTCGCCTGTGTTTTTATTAATCAGAACATCTTTTAACTTACCGGCATGCCTATTATCACTAGATTTTATATCGGCATCCAGCATATTAAAAAGCGAGCCTTTAATTTTTTGATTGCCTTTATCTGGCTCAGAATTTCCTGTCAGGGCTTTCGCAATAGCCGAAGGAGATTTTACGTCTCGCGTCATGTTATTGGTAAAGCTTTTTGGTATATTCATATCCTCAATGTAATCGACATTTTTGATATTAATTGGATTGTCTTCACCACCTGTAATGGCTTCAAGCGCTTTGTTTTCTTCCTCTTCTTTCTCGTTTTCGTCTCCGTAAGGAATGAGGGCATCTAAAATTTCAACGCCAGCATCGCCATCTGCGGAGTCATTAGCCGCAATAGTGTTAGGGCTTAGCCACCAATACATAAACGCCACCACAATGAAGCCCGCAACACCAATAAATAAAACGTTCAAAAATTGACGGCTAGATAGCTTATTTCTAAAAGATTCATTGTTTGAGAACATTTTGGGTTCGTTATTTTTAGGCATGCTCGCTCTTTCTTGCATTTATTACAAAACTTAGTATATCTAAAGCATGAAACCACTAGCAATTACAATGGGTGATCCCGCAGGCATTGGCGGAGAACTGACAATCAAAGCATGGAAAATGGCGGCGCAAGAAAATCTGCCACCATTCTTTGCTGTCGATAATATTGAACGCTTAAAAGCGCTTAACTTTGATGTTCCAATCGAAGAGATAACGCACCCCCAACAAGCTGTAGATGTCTTTAAACGTGCTTTGCCAGTTATTAACATTGACCTAGGTGAAATGCCGACGTTAGGTCAGCTTAGTTCTAAAAATGGGCAAGCCGTCATTACTAGCATTGAGAAATCTGTTGCATTTGCTCTGGACGGTGAGGCGGCAGGTGTTGTTACCAACCCCATTCATAAGGCTGCGCTGTATGATATTGGGTTTGAGCACCCTGGGCATACTGAATTTGTTGCCGCGTTATGCGGCAAAGATGAGACGCCAATTATGATGTTGGCGGCAAAAGATTTACGTGTTGTGCCGCTCACGGTTCATATTCCACTGAAAGACGTGCCAAGCGCTGTGACTGAGGAACTGATTTTTGAAAAAGTTCGTATTATTCATCAGTCTTTAAAGAAAGATTTTGGGTTAGAGGACCCGCGTATCGCAGTGGCAGGCTTAAACCCGCATGCTGGTGAGGATGGTAAAATTGGCTTGGAAGATCGCGACGTTGTTGCGCCTACGGTAAAGAAATTGATAGCTGAGGGGTTGAACGTTACAGGGCCACACCCTGCAGATACGCTTTTTCATGCTGAGGCACGCGAACATTATGACATTGCATTGGGTATGTATCATGATCAGGCGCTCATACCGCTTAAAACATTAGATTTTCATGGCGGCGTAAACGTAACTTTGGGACTTTCCGTTGTTCGTACATCGCCAGACCATGGTACAGCGTTAAATATAGCAGGGCAGGGCATTGCAAACCCGCAAAGCTTTTTGAATGCCATCAAAATGGCCGATGAGATAGTTCAACACCGTCGTTAGGCTATATTTCTTAAAAAAGACTAGATTTTTCTTTTTCTTTGTCTTATGAATTGGTTACTCCCATTAACATTAGGATTTCAAAAACGGTCACAAGACCTTACGAACCTATGGTTAAAACAAGGGGAAATAACGATTTTAAGGATTATAAAATGGCGAAAACAGGACCAATAGAATTTGTAAACCAAGTCAAAGCCGAAGTAAAAAAGGTGACTTGGCCGACCCGTAAAGAGACAACGGTTAGTACGATTGCCGTTTTTATTATGGTGGCATTGGCTTCAACCTTTTTGTTTTTCGCAGACCAAATCTTAGCATTTTTGGTTAATTTTATTTTGGATATTGGTAGTTAACACATATAGAATAAGGAATATTTATCATGGCAATGCGCTGGTACGTTTTACATGTTTACTCTGGCTTTGAAAACAAAGTGGCAGAGGCAATTAATGAAAAAGCTCGTAAGTTAAAGTTAACTGAACGTGTTGGTGAGATTATGGTGCCAACAGAAGAAGTTGTTGAAGTCAAGCGTGGACAACGTGTTCAGGCTGAACGTAAGTTCTTCCCTGGTTACGTTCTAGCCAAGTTAGACCTTAGTGACGAAGTTTGGCACATGGTTAAAGATACGCCAAAAGTTACAGGTTTTTTGGGGGCAAGTAACAAGCCATCACCAATCACACAAAGAGAAGCCGAAGCGCTGATCAAGCAAATCCAAGAAGGTGTGGACAGCCCACGTCCTTCTATTATCTTTGATATTGGTGAAGAAGTTAAAGTTGTCGACGGTCCATTTGCTTCATTCAACGGTTTGGTTGAAGAAGTTGACGAGGAAAAAGGTAAGCTTAAAGTTTCTGTTTCTATCTTTGGTCGTGCAACACCTGTTGAGCTTGACTATGGTCAAGTTGAGAAGCAGTAAGGAACAAACATGAGTGAGTCAGACCTTATTGAAACCACTATCGTGACCAACTTAGATCTTGGCCCAGCTATGAATGATAGCTTTGATCCAACACGCCAGTCTATGGAGGATTGGGGCAATTCACATCGTCGAGAGGGTGGACCACAAGAATCCCATTATGAAGATCGCTATGTTCCTCGTGTATGACCTTAATGAATGCCCCTCCTGTGGGGCGTTTTTTTTATAAGTCTTTGGTCTTGTGTGCAAATCACTATATGATTCTATTCATATTCATTGCGTAAAATGTATTTTACGATGTTTAATAAATAATAAAGGATAGAATAATGGAAAAATTACTATTAGGAACAGTTGCAGCATTAAGCTTCACCACTTTTCAAACAGCGCAAGCACAAGACACATCTCTGAGTGGCGCTTATGTTGGTGTTTACGGTGGTTATGGTTGGACAGATACCGAAAACTCAAACGGTGCAGACCCAAGCCCATCAGGTACTGACTACGGTATTTACGGCGGTTACAAAATTGATAGCCTGCTTGATCAGACAGTAAATCAAACTGGTCTTGGTTTAACAGGTGCGTTGGAACTTCACTGGGGTGGATCAACGGCTGATGATACTGTTGGCGGTGTTAAAATTGAAAAAGGTCGTGAATACGGTCTTTCTTTCCGTCCAGGTTTGTCGTTCTTGAACAGCGATTCTCTTTTCACAATCAATCCATATGGAATTATTGGTTACAGAAACACAGAATTTGAAGCGCGTGTCGCAAATTTAGAGTTTGATGAAACATACCATGGTTTTGAGTTGGGTATCGGAACAGAGCTTATGGCATACGATAACTTGGCATTCCGCGTTGACTATACGCACGTATGGTACGGCGAAGAGAACGGTATCGACCCAGATGAAGATAATTTACGCTTCGGTGTAGGCTATAATTTCTAGAATTAGTTAAAAGAATTTATAAAAAGCGCCTCAGTCAGTGGGGCGCTTTTTTCTTGCATAATTCCCTAAAAGCACTATAAATCCCAATATTAAAGATTGTAGTAGGTGTTTCTTTACTGAAAAGACCATAAGGAAAGCCACACTACGGTCACTCTTTAAATTAAAACAAGGAGCTAGAAATGGCGAAGAAAAAAGAAGTCCCGGTTGGTTTTATCAACCTGATCATTCCCGCGGGAATGGCGAATCCTGCCCCACCAGTTGGTCCAGCTTTGGGTCAACACGGTGTTAATATTAAAGCCTTTACAGACGACTTTAACGCAAAAACTGCGGACATGGAAAAGGGTACACCTATTCCTGTAAAAATCTCTGTTTATAAAGATAAGTCTTTCGACTTCATCATGAAGCAACCACCAAACAGTTACTTCATCTTGAAAGCAATGAAACTTAAAAAAGGATCAAGTAATCCTGGGACAGAAGTTGCTGGTCAACTTCGTACGTCACAAGTTAAGAAAATTGCTGAAGAAAAAATGGCAGACTTGAATGCTGTTAATATTGAAGGCGCAATGAAAATCATTGAAGGTTCTGCACGTTCAATGGGTATCGAAGTGGTGGAAGGATAAAATCATGACAAAGCAAACAAAGAAAATGAAAGCGGCTAACGCGCAATTTGATCGTGAGACATTATATTCAGTGACTGAAGCAGTAAAAATGCTTAAAGAATCTGCTTCTCACCGTAAATTTGATGAAACAATCGATATTGCTCTTAACCTAGGTATTGATCCTAAGCACGCTGACCAACAGGTTCGTGGTATGGTTTCTCTTCCACATGGTACTGGTGCAACTGTTCGTGTTGCTGTTTTTGCACGTGATGCAAAAGCGGATGAAGCGAAAGCTGCTGGTGCTGATATCGTTGGTGCAGAAGACTTAGCCGATAGTATCCGTGGTGGTACAATGGATTTTGATCGTTGTATCGCAACACCTGATATGATGCCACTTGTTGGTCAATTGGGTCAGATTTTGGGTCCAAAAGGTATGATGCCGAACCCTAAATTGGGTACTGTGACACCTGACGTTAAAAAAGCTGTTGAAGATGCCAAAGGCGGCGCGATCGAATTCCGCGCTGAAAAAGAAGGTATTATCCATGCTGGTGTTGGTAAATCAGGCTTTGATGAAAAGAAGATCATTGAAAACATTGATCACTTTATTGAAACAATTCAAAAAGCCCGCCCAGCAGGCGCAAAAGGAACTTTCATCAAGAAAGTTACTTTGTCCTCTACAATGGGCCCGGGTATCAAGATTGATTTAGACGCTGATGCTTCTGCAAAAGCAGCTTAATTTAAAACCGATTTAATAAAAGTTCTTAAAAGGCGCCTTTTATGGCGCCTTTTTCTTGCCTAATTTTTTGTGCAAAGTATGCTCACTTAAATTTAACTCAACAAACACAAAGGTTTTTAATTTTATGAAAAAAATATTTCTAACACTTTCTATGCTTCTTTTGTCGGTTTCTTCAGCGCATGCGCATTCCATTACAAAAGACGATGTTTTAAAGGCACAAAAAGAATGGGCTGATGGAATTGTAAATATCAGTAAAACTTTTATTGATAAAGGTGACTACAAAGCAGCGGCAAAAAAGCATATTGAGGACTTGTATGCATACGGAGTCTCTGATGTTCTATTTAAACCTACGCTTGCGGCTGATGATCAGTTCAGAGAGACATTTGATGAAGCATTATCTTACTTTGTTGGTGGTGAAATTAAAGAAGATACAGGATTTGCAATTAAACCTTGGAAAGCTGCCCGTTTTGATGGAGAACAACATATTGTGACTTATAATGATTATGCTGTATCTATGGGGAATTATTTCTTCACACCTGCTGATGGCGGTGCTGAGCAAAAGGTTGAATTTACTTTTGGCTACATTAAGGACAAAGATGGTAACCTATTAATTAACGTGCATCATTCCTCATTACCTTACGCACCGAAATAATATCAAATCATAAGAATTTTAAAAGGCGCTTTTCATAGCGCCTTTTTTATTGCTTAATGCCTAGATGACAAAGAAATTAATTTGTATAGGCGGCTTACCAGGGGTTGGTAAAACAGAAGTTGCCAATAGACTCTCTCAAAACATATTAAACAATCTTGTTATATGCCCTGATGAGCTACGTCTTGAGATGTTAGGAAAAAATCCTAAACAAGATGTTCTGACTGATGCGGACATTACAGATGAAACAACAAGAAAAGTCATTGCCGTTATGCTTGATCGAGCAGAGCTGGCTCTTCAAAATGATAAAGTTGTTATTATTGGTTCCGCTTTCGTGTCTCAATCAATGCGTCAAGATTACGAAGCAATGGCCAAAAAACTATCCGCGCCATTTCACGGTGTATGGCTAGAGCTTGATGATATGTCACGTATTCAGCGCACAGAGAAAAGAAAAAATGATTATCTGGATACCAAAACCAAAGGGCTCAAGCGAGGGAAGAACCCCTCCATTGTAACGTGCGTGAATGCGGCGTTGGAAGTGGAAGGTGATATTAGATGGCCTATCATTGATGCTTCGCCGTCTGCAGAAAGTGTATTGCAAGCCGTGCAAGAAGAATTAAGACTTTAACGTACCTATAAAATATTTATACTCATGATCATAATTTACAAGGAAGTCAGATAATGAAAACACGTGCCGCCATTGCCTACAAAGCTGGATCCCCTTTGATCATCGATACTGTTGATTTGGAAGGGCCCAAAGCTGGTGAAGTCTTGGTTGAAAATATGGCCACAGGCGTATGCCATACAGACGCCTTTACTTTATCTGGTGAAGATCCAGAAGGAATTTTCCCCGCTATTCTTGGACATGAAGGCGCGGGTATTGTGCGTGAGATTGGAAAAGATGTGACATCTGTAAAAGTTGGTGACCACGTAATACCGCTTTATACGCCAGAATGTGGTGAATGTAAATTCTGTCTCAATCCTAAAACTAACCTTTGTCAGTCTATTCGCTCTACGCAAGGTAAAGGGCTTATGCCTGATGGCAGCAGCCGCTTTTCCTTAAATGGTGACGATATTATGCATTATATGGGCACATCGACATTCTCTAACTTTACGGTCCTGCCTGAGATTGCGGTGGCTAAAGTTCGTAAAGACGCGCCGTTTGAAAAAATTTGTTATATAGGTTGCGGCGTTACCACAGGTATTGGCGCCGTTGTTTTTGATGCAAAAGTGGAAGAGGGATCAACCGTTGCGGTATTTGGTTTGGGCGGCATTGGCTTGAATGTTATTCAGGGTGCTAAAATGGTTGGCGCCTCAAAAATTATCGGTATTGATATCAACCCTTCAAAAGTTGAATTGGCGAAGAAATTTGGTATGACCGATTTTATTAACCCAAGCGAGACTGATAATGTTGTTGAGGCAATTTGTGATTTAACCGATGGCGGCGTTGACTACTCCTTTGAATGTATCGGTAATGTTGATGTTATGCGCCAAGCACTGGAATGTTGTCACAAGGGCTGGGGTGAGAGCGTTATTATTGGCGTTGCTGGCGCTGGTAAAGAAATCGCTACCAGACCGTTCCAACTAGTAACGGGCCGTGTTTGGCGTGGTTCTGCTTTTGGCGGCGCACGTGGACGTACTGATGTGCCAATGATTGTAGATTGGTATATGGACGGCAAGATCAACATTGATGATATGATTACGCACGTGATGCCACTTGAAGAAATTAATACTGCCTTCGATCTTATGCACGAAGGTAAATCAATCCGTAGCGTAGTGAAATTCTAATGCAAGTTCAGCAAGAGCATATTTGTTTTGGAGGAACGCTCAAGATTATTGAGCACGCAAGCGATGTGCTGAAGTGCAATATGACTTTTTCTGTCTTTGTGCCAGATGCTACGAGCTCTCAGGAACATGCGGCTCTGATGTTTTTATCAGGGCTCACTTGCACACACGATAACTTTACAACCAAAGCAGGTGCTTATAAAAAAGCGGCGGAATTAGGTTTAATTGTTATTGCGCCTGACACGTCACCGCGTGGTGCTGATGTGCCAGATGATAAAGACAGTTATGATTTTGGTAAAGGGGCTGGGTTTTATATCAATGCTACTCAGCAACCTTGGTCTAAAAACTATCAAATGGAAAGCTATATAGCGCAAGAACTGCCTCAAATTTTGTCTGCGGAAATGGGGGTTAATACTAAAAAAATCGGTATTAGTGGTCATTCAATGGGAGGGCACGGTGCATTAACGCTTTGTCTTAAATACCCTGAAGTTTTTAAATCAGTCTCTGCCTTTGCACCAATTGTCGCACCCTCCCAAGTGCCTTGGGGGCATAAAGCGTTCTCTCGTTACATCGGTGACGATCAAGTGGAATGGCAGAAACATGATGCGGTGGCATTAATGGAAAAGTCACAAAACCGAAGTGATTACCCTAATATTTTGATTGATCAGGGGGTAGGAGATCAGTTTTTAGAAGAGCAGCTGCAGCCTCAATTGTTCGAACAAGCTTGCAGGGGTGCGGATCAATCGTTGAGCTTACGCTTCCATGAAGGTTACGATCACAGCTATTTCTTTATTCAATCATTTATTGATGATCATTTGGAACATCATCATAAAATTTTAACGAATATTTGACAAAACCCCTTGACGCAGGTGTTTAAATCCTTATAACAACGCTAACACTATCCTAGATCATGGGGGCTACGGCTTAAAAACCTATGTTAGATGGGGTTAAAAAGAAAGCAGATGCCTAGATATCTGATTTGTTATTAATCTTAATTTATTTATTTTGGATAGCGGTTTGTCTTTTGCAAATCGCTTTTTTATTGGAGAATTTATCATGGGTATGACACGCGAACGTAAACAAGAAGAAATTACAATTCTTAAAGATAGTATGGAGAATTCAGAAATTATCGTTCTGACTCAAAATGCTGGTTTAGATGCTAAAAGCATCACAGATTTACGTCTTGAAATGCGTAAAAACGAAGTAAACTTTAAAATTGTTAAGAATACTTTGGCGAAAATTGCTTCCAAAGATACAAATGCAGAGAAAATTGCAGACATGTTTGCTGGACCAGTTGGTATGGCAACATCGCAAGATCCGGTAGCGGCGGCTAAAGTTGCACATAATTTTGCTAAAGAAAACGAGAAACTCGTTATTTTAGGTGGAATATACGGAGATAAAGTTTTGGACAAGGCTGGTGTTGAAGCCTTATCTAAAATGCCAAGTCTTGATGATTTACGTGCAACTAT
>JALZUF010000097.1 GCA_023301785.1 Alphaproteobacteria bacterium
TGTTGCAATGGAGTCCACTTCAATCGTTTCTATTGCTTCTGACGCTTCTTGGTTTTCAGAAATGTAGTTCGCAATAAACTTTTTAAAATCATCCAAACGATCCGGCATAATTGTAAAGCCACCCGCCATGGCATGACCGCCCCCTTTAACAAGAATGCCTTCGTTACGCGCAGAAATAAAAATCTCTGCCATATTTACACCCTTAACCGAACGTCCAGACCCTCGCCCTTCAAGAACACCGTCTTCGTTTTCGACATACGTTACAACAATGGCAGGCTTGCTATATTTTTCTTTTAAGCGCCCCGCAACCAAACCACTCAGGCCAGAATGAAAGCTTTCATCATCAACCAATATAAAATTTTCGTTATTACCTTTTAAAAATTCAATTTTATTCAACGCAACTTGCATCATATTTGCTTGGATTTTTTTGCGCTCTTGATTACACTCTTCTAGCGCATAAGCAATAGACTGCGCTTCATCATCTTCATCCGTTGACAATAACTTTGCCCCTAAGTCAGATCGATGGACACGGCTTCCAGCATTAATCCTAGGGCCAATAGACCACCCCGCATCTTTTGGTGTTGGCGCTTTTTCGATCTTGCCCACCTGACATAGTGCTTTGATACCTGCATTATTATGCGCTGCCATTTGCTCAAAACCTGTCTTCACAAAAAGGCGGTTAACACCTGTCAACGGTACCATGTCGCAAACTGTTCCCAACGCCACCAAATCCATCCACGATTTAAGTGGCGGCTCTTGAAGATCATTATCTTTGTAGAAACCCTTTTCGCGCAATGCGCTGTTAATCGCAACGCACGCCATAAAAGAAACACCGCAGGCCGCCAACATATCCAAACCAGAGTCGTCATCACGACGTTTCGGATTAATCAAATGTGCCACGGTGGGTAGTTTCTCTTCGGACTCGTGATGGTCGAAAACAGAAACTTTCATACCCAGATCATGCGCTGTTTGAAGTGGTTCAAACGCAGTCGTTCCACAATCTGCCATGATCAAATGTTCAACCCCTTGCTCATGCAATATATTCATCGCATCATTACTGGGGCCATAACCTTCTGTTAAACGATCGGGAATATAGACAGGTGGATTAATGCCTACGTGTTTCAAAAACCTTGTAATAATTGATGCCGATGTCGCACCATCAACATCAAAGTCTGCAAATACACCAATATTCTTTTTTTGAATAATTGCGTCTGCCATATCATCAGCAAAGGCGCGCATACCTTGAAACGAAAACGGGTCAGGGAAATTATTCTTTAGCGTCGGATGTAAGTAGGCCTGAATATTATCTTTTTGAACACCGCGTTGCACCAACAATCGTGCAACAAATTCTGGCATACCATGTGTTTGAGAAAATGAAGCAACCTCATCATCATTCACAGTCTTAGAAACCCACCTCTTTTTCTCTAAAGACGTTTCAATATTTAAAAGCGCATCTTGCGCTAAGCCAGACACAATTAATTATCTTGGGGTTCAAAACCCGTTTTACGATTAAAGTTATGCGTTGATTCAATATGACGTGTCGTACCCGATTTTGATCGCATCACAATCGAATGCGTCACTGCACCACCTGGATAGCGATAGACACCTGGTAACATCGGCCCCGTTGTCACGCCCGTTGCCGCGAACATAACGTTGTCTGGCTTAGCCAATTCATCAGTCGTATAAATTTTATTATAATCTGTAATGCCCCATTTATTAGCACGCGCTTTTTCGTCTTCATTTCTAAACACTAAACGCCCTAACATATGTCCACCAACACATTGTAGTGCGGCGGCGGCTAGAACACCCTCTGGTGCGCCGCCTGTGCCGACATAAAGATCAATACCAGTTTTCTTTTCTGTCGCCGCGATAATAGCTGCTACGTCACCATCTTGTATCAATGAAATACGCGCGCCCGCTTTACGGATCCCCGCAATAATATCATCATGCCTTGGACGATCCATGACACAAACAAGCAAGTCTTCCATTTGTGATTGTTTTGCTTTTGCAATTTTCTTTAACACCTCTTCAATCGGCGCATCTAAATCTAAAACGTCCGCAGGCACGTCCGGGCCAACCGCAATTTTTTGCATATAAGTATCAGGCGCATGAAGAAATCCATCCTTGTCCGTCATCGCCATAACAGTGATTGCGTTTGCACCACCTTTGGCGGTAATGGTTGTTCCTTCTAATGGATCAAGCGCAATATCCACTTCTGGACCACCGCAACCGACTTCTTCGCCGATGTATAACATTGGTGCTTCATCACGTTCACCTTCACCAATCACAACACGTCCTTTAATCGCTAGAGAATTCAACGCTTCACGCATGGCATCAACCGCGGCACGATCCGCGCGCTTTTCATCTCCAAGACCAACAGTCTTAGAGGCCGCAAGTGCTGCCGCTTCGGTGACACGCACCGCCTCAAGTGCAAGGTTACGATCCATAAGATCTTTATCGATCATTTCCTGATTATCTTGCATGGTAATTTGTGACATTTTTTTGTTCCTTAAATTTCTGCGATACGTAAGACAGTTGGTTTATTGATTATACAATCTAACGCACATATCGATTCAACGGCGTTTTGTATAGTTTTGAAATTATTCTTCTGCGTCACAATAGCAACAGACGCTGTGTTATCTTGGTCATGTCCCTTTTGAATAAAGGTATCAATTGAAACATTTTTATCTTTCAGCGCAGAGGTAATATCTGCGATTACGCCAGCGTCATCTTTTACGCGGATACGAATAAATGCTTTAGTTTTAATGTTCTGAGCATTTTTCCATTCGGCTTCTTTTAAATCTTTTGTTTTACAACCCAACATTGGCAATCTATTACCGCGCGCCAAATCCACTATATCAGAAAGAACAGAAGACGCCGTTGGCAACTCGCCTGCGCCGCGCCCCTCAAGGAAGGTTTTATCCGCACCGTCGGACATCACCTGAACACAATTAAAGACATCTTCAACTTGGCCAACTTGACTGTGTATTGGCACGAGGCACGGTGCCATACTTTGTGTGTAGACACCCTCCTCTTGCGTTGCCATACCGATCAGCTTAATGAAATACCCAAGCTCTTCTGCTTGACGAATATCTCTGATCGTTATGTTGGATATACCTTCAATTTCTAAATTTTCAAAATCTGGTTTCACACCGAAAGACATCGCGCCCAATA
>JALZUF010000098.1 GCA_023301785.1 Alphaproteobacteria bacterium
GGTGAAGTATTTTCATGAATAATATTATTATTTACACAAAATTGTTTAAATTCACTGAGGAACTGGGGCCCATTGTCTGAACGAATAAATTCGGGGTAACCCAGCATGTTGAACCATCCTTTAAGCACTTTAATAATGGTCGCAGATGATGTATTGTTTAGGGCATCACTGCAAAGAAGGTATCCTGAGTAACGATCCACGGCAGCCAAATAATCTTTGCCTGCGACATGGAAAAGATCAGTTGAGACACACTGCATAGGATAATTGTCTTTACTCGTAGGATCCTCTTTGAAAGGGATTTGAGGGAGAGATGGCCGCAAGGCCTGGCACGGTTGGCAGTTATTAATCATTAATTTAATGTCATTGTTCATGCCGTGCCAATAGTATAGTGATTTGGCGAGATTGATAGTTTTAGTGAACCCGGTATGTGCAGTGTGTAACCACGTGAGAATACGTTTCGTATAATTTAATGGAATGATAATTTTGTCAGAGTCGAGCAATAGGAGACCATCGATTTCTTCACTTATAGATATACGGTCAAACAGTTTTTTAAATGATTGAGCTTGGGGGGTATTGGGTACAGAGTGAGAATTAATTACCGAAAAGTATAAATCTTTATAGTCTTGATCGGCGTTGGTAGACATTTCAATTAAATTTACTTGATTGCGGGGATTGACAGCTATTACACAGGTTATTGCCGTTTCGATAGGGAGGTCTAAATCTTCCGCCTCTCCGGAGAACACAGGTGCACGGGAAAGAGCGTCAGCAATTAAATTGCGTTTGCCGGCTAGCCAAGAAACATCAAAGTGATATTTTTGAATTTTTTCACGGATAAGTTGGAGGCGGGGATTATTGAGATCGTAAAGAGTTTTAGAGAAAACGCCTATGAGAGGTTTGTGATCAGTAATAACGGAGAAATGTTGGGCGCCTTGTAAATAATAGTTGCATTTTGTAATTGCCCATTGGATTGCGAGACATTCTAATTCAATTGTGGCGTACCCTTTTTGGCATTCAGTGAGCGAACAAGAGCCGCACTGAATAACGCGAAAACGTTTAGCATCTTTTTCTTGTTGTAATAAAACAAAACCCAATCCATGTAGTTTAGAAGCATCTGTCACGAGTGCGATGGGTAGTTTTATGTCAAAGGGTTTAACAACTAGGGGGGAGCAAAGTAGCTTTTTTACGGTCAAGAACTCTTTTTCATGGATTGACAACCAAGTGAAAGCGTTTTTGGGAGATAAGAGATTGCGAATGTTGCTGGTACATTGAGCGAGGTCTGGTAAAAAGGACGCCAACTGATTAGCGAGACCCATGAATGATCGTAAATCAGAAATATTTTTGGGTCTGGGAAAAAGACGAATTGCATTTGTTAGGTCGGGATCGGGACGAATACCAGTATCAGAAACGATGTGGCCGGCAAATTTAAGAGAATTGCCCATTTCTAGCTTTTTAGCTGAGATGGAAACGTTGATTTGGCGGCAACGATCTAAAACTTGTTCTACATTTTGAATAAGTTCTGGGGCTGATTCAGCCCAGACGAGCACATCGTCTACAATTTTTTTACAAAAGGGGAGACCTTCGACAATAAAATCAGATTTACTGCACCATTCATCAGAACTGGCGGATAAACCCATTGGGGCGCGTTTGTATTTATATCGGCCAGATGGTAAAAGAAAAGTGGTAAGATCCGAGCAGCTGTTATCTATAGCTAGCTGGAAGTAACCATGGACTGCATCCAATTTGGCAAAAACTTTAGCTGAAGCTGGAATAGCCTGCATAATATCTTTGCTAGATGGGAAGGGATGTACTGGCCGACGAATATGTTTGTTAAGATTTTTGAAATCGGTGACCAAGCGAACGCGTTTACCATCTGGTTTAGGTACAAAAAATGCTGGAGAACACCAGTCGGTGGGAACAGAGACGCGTTCAATGACGCCTTTGTCTAAAAGATCTAAAATAGTTTCTTCTGCAGCAGATTGCAGATGCCGCGGGACAGGTCGGGCAGTAGAAATATTTAATGGGCGGTCAGGGCAATCGTTGAGAAAAATTTTCATATTTGGGACTTGCATAGGAATCGGATTTAAATGATCGTGAATAACGTCTTTAAATTTGTGTAGAAGTTTTGCCTTAGCTATCGAAAAATCGCTTGTAGTCACGTTAGTGAATGAGACTAAAGCAGGGGATTTGCGGGAAGTTGTTACTTGCTGATAAGAAAGAGGGGAGGATACGTCGCCCAGTGGGAAATTTTTATCTAGAATATTAAGTTGAACAAGATCATGCCAACATAGTAGCATAGGAAAATTTAAATTTTTGACCACCAAAATAGTAGATTTTGTTTGAACATTATTTCGAGATAAAATTAGTGTGACGGTTCCCGTGACAGGCAAAGTGGGGCCGGAAGCATTGGTAAGGATGACGTTAACATTAGTATCAATTACCAATTTTCTGGCATTACATAAGTCTTCATCCATAATTGAAGAAGTAGAACCTGAATCAGCAATGGCAACTTGCCGAAAAGAAATCGAAGCATCAGGCGTGGCAAGTCAAAGAGCAGCTCGAGGCAATTTGCCTGAAGATGAGTCAGCGTTTTCATAATTGCCTTGATATTGGGGGCCTTGAGCGGCAACATTAGTGGTATGTTTAACTTGATTGGATTTATGACATTTCCGATCAAGATGACCAACTGCTTGGCATTTTGTACATTTAGCATTAATATGCCGGCAATCGCTAGGATAATGTTTAAGATCACCGCAACGCCAGCATCCGGTATAAGTATTATCTTGGGGAGGAATGCGGGCGGGGCGATTTTGACTATTGTTGTTGCGTTGAGGCTGCGAAGAATTGCCTTGTTGATTGTCATTATTATTGTTATTGCGATTGTTTCCGTTGTGGTTTCCGCGACCACGACCACGACCACCTCCACGACCTCGTCGATTATTACTGTTGTTAGAATTATTGCTGGATGCGACCGCAGCATAAGCGGCATTAGAAGAAGCATTTTCAGCAGAAACAGTGGAAGTAGTGGAAACATTATTGTGGCGATTTGCTTTGCCAATCTTGGCTTGTTCACTTTCGATAGCAAATTGAATAATTTCAAGGCAAGTAGGAAGTTGTTTAAGTTGCAAAAGCTCTCGGCGTAGGACTTCGTCTGGCATGCGGTGAATCATGAGCTGTGCCATGACTTCCATAGCAGAGGCACCTTCGAGATCAGCTTCGATGATAAGTGTATAAAAAGCACGGAGATATTCGGGTGAAGACTGGTGAGGATCCGGCATGAAATTCACAGTTTTAGCGCGGCGAACATGCAGAGGATTTGCTTTGACAATATAGGCAGTAATAATTTGCATGTGAGAAGGGTTAACAACTTCGTGTGCCATATAAAGGTCATCATTGAGGTTGAAGGTACGGGAATCAGGAAGCGCCCTGTTACGAATATCCCTGATTAACTCAGAATCAATGCACATAGTTAATGTTGAAAATTGAAAGTGAGTAGCACAATCTTCTAGACCGCAAGAAAAGAAATAAGAGCGGAATTTGTCTTTCCAATCACGAAATTCACGCATAGAAGCGGTATGGAGAAGGACATCGGGTTTAAATTGATCCATTTTTCGAGGTACACGATTAGATCGAGGATTATCATTGTTGTGAAACAAATCACGAAGATCTTCCATGAAGTTTTGTGGATTATATTGATTACCGTAATTGCTGCCATGATTGCTTTGTCCATCGTCGTCGTCAGAACCACCACCGCCTCCACCGCCATCACCTGGACCACCATCGGGAGGGCCACCACCGGGAGGGCCACCACCTCCTTGGTTTCGCCGAGGAGTGTTATTTCGACTCCCATGGGGCCGATCATTGTGACCACGGGAAGAACGGTTGGAATTGCGGGAATTGTGGCGACTACGAGCACGTGCAAAGGGATCATCGTCGTCATCAGGAGGACCAGAGCCAGCAGAGGCACCAAAGGCTGCAGGATGACGTTTTGGAGCACTACGGGCAGCATC
>JALZUF010000099.1 GCA_023301785.1 Alphaproteobacteria bacterium
GCCTTTGATAATGGCCGTATGGATTTAACCGAAGCCGAAGCCATAGCAGATTTAATTGATGCCGAAACACTGTATCAAAAAGAGCAAGCCCTCATGCAAATGGATGGCGCTCTCTCGAACCTTTATAATGGTTGGGCGGAAGAATTAACCAAAAGTTTAGCCTATATTGAAGCCATCATAGATTTTCCAGATGAAGATGTGCCAGATACTGAAACTGCGAAAGCCAAACCAGCCATTGAGAAGCTGAGTATTGAGATCATGGCTCATTTAAATGATGGTCGACGAGGCGAGCGCTTACGCGACGGTATCAAAATTGCTATTATTGGTGCGCCTAACGCTGGTAAATCCTCGCTTGTGAACGCTCTATCTCAACGTGAAATCGCCATTGTTTCTGATATGGCTGGCACGACGCGTGACGTGATTGATGTGCACCTGAATATCGCTGGTTTCCCCGTTATATTGTCGGATACCGCAGGTCTTCGTCCCGATCAAATTGGCACAGATGGCCACGATAAAATTGAGGCAGAAGGTATGCGCCGCGCTTTACAAGCGGCCAATGATGCGGATATCCGTATCCTGATGTTCGATATGTCTTTAGCGGAACTTGATAATCATACGACAAATTTGATTAATGAAAATTCATTGATTGTCTATAACAAGAAGGATTTAGCCTCTAAACAAGATGCGTTTCACGTGAAACATAATATTGAACCATTTATTATTTCAACCAATGATGAAAACGATTTACAAAGTTTTATTCAAGGTTTGGGAATTTTTATTAAAGAAAAATTTTCTGTTTCACGTGAAACGCCATCATTGACGCGTGAGCGTTATCGTCAAAATTTAGAAGAAGCGTCAGAATTTTTGAGCAACTCGTTACTACAGGATCAGCCCGAACTTATGGCGCAAGACCTTCGTTTTGCTATTCATGCTCTCGGACGGATTACAGGGCGTATAGATGTCGAAGACCTGCTTGATGTTATTTTCAAAGATTTTTGTATCGGTAAGTAGCCATCTGAATTAACGCTCACCTTAGCTTAGGGTGAAAAGACTCGCAATTTTCATTTTTATTATATATAAAACAGCTATGAATTCAGAAGTGCAAAAATATGATGTAATCGTTGTCGGTGGTGGTCACGCTGGTTGTGAAGCCGCAGCGGCAGCTGCGCGTATGGGCGCTAATACTGCACTTTTAACACACAAAATTGATACGATTGGCACCATGTCCTGCAATCCCGCGATTGGCGGTCTTGGTAAAGGTCATTTAGTACGAGAGATTGACGCGCTTGATGGTTTAATGGGGCGCATCATTGATAAAGCGGGCATTCAGTTTCGTATGCTTAATGCCTCGAAAGGCCCCGCCGTTCGTGGGCCGCGTGCGCAGGCGGATCGTAAGCTCTATCGTGAAAATATGCTTGAGACCCTTCAAAATTATCCTCACTTAACGTTGATTGAAGCGGGCGCTGAAGATTTATATGTTGAAAATGATGAGATTAAGGGTGTTATCACGGATAAAGGTGAGACAATTCACTGCCACTCTATTGTTTTAACAACAGGCACATTCCTGCGTGGTTTAATTCACCGCGGCGAAGAAAAGATACCTGCGGGTCGTGTGGGAGAAGCGCCAGCGATCGGTTTAGCAAAAACATTGGAAAATTTTGGTTTTCCTTTAGCGCGATTAAAAACTGGAACGCCAGCGCGTCTTGATGGGCGTACGATTAATTGGGACATTTTAGAAGCGCAGAAACCTGACGATCAACCTGTCCCCTTTTCATATATGAATGATAAGATTGATGTCCCTCAAATTGATTGCCACATAACTTATACGAACGAAGACACCCACAAAATCATACGGGACAACCTTCATAGGGCGCCGATGTATTCTGGTCAAATTGATGGAACAGGCCCGCGCTACTGCCCTTCTATAGAAGATAAAATCGTTAGATTTGCAGATAAGGGACGCCATCAAATTTTCTTGGAGCCTGAAGGGCTAGGCGATCATAGCGTTTATCCGAACGGAATTTCGAACGCACTGCCCATAGACGTACAAATTGAAATGCTAAAAACGATCAAAGGATTGGAACAAGCGGAAGTTTTAGAATGGGCTTATGCGATTGAATATGATTATTGCGATCCAAGGGATTTAAAATCTACATTAGAATCTAAACGGATTGAGGGTTTATTTCTGGCTGGTCAAATTAATGGTACAACTGGATATGAAGAAGCCGGCGCACAAGGTTTGATGGCAGGGTTAAATGCCGCCTTACAGTCCAAGACCACCAATCGCCAGTCGGCTGAAAAATTTACCCTAGATCGCGCAGAGGCTTATATTGGCGTATTAATTGATGATCTCATTACACGCGGCGCGCCCGAGCCTTACAGAATGTTCACGAGCCGTGCTGAATATAGGCTTTTTCTTCGCTCTGACAATGCTGATCAGCGTTTGACGGATAAAGGAATTGAGCTGGGATGTGTTACAGTTTCACGTGAAACAAAGTGGAATGAGAAGAAGGCCGCGTTGATCGAAGCACGTGATTTAGCACAGAACCTTAGCACAACACCTAATGTTTTAGCCGATAATGGATTAGAGATTAATCAGGACGGTCGCCGCCGTACGGTCTTTGAGTTGTTAAGATATCCAAATATTACTTGGGATTTTGTTGCGGAAATTTGGCCAGAACTAGCTAAAATTCAACCCGCTATTCGTGAACAAATTGAAATTGATGCTTTATATGCGGGATATATGAAGCGCCAACAATCTGAGATAGAAGCATTCCGTAAGGATGAAGCCTTAAAACTACCTGAGCAATTGGACTACACGCAAATTGGCGGGCTATCAAATGAGGTTCAGCAAAAGCTAGATATGGTGAAGCCTGAGACTTTGGGCGCCGCATCACGTATTCCTGGTGTTACGCCTGCGGCAGTGATGGCGTTGCTTCGTCATGTTAAGAAACGTGCGGCATAGCCTATGGATGATAATATTTTAAATAAACTGCACCATTACGAAAGCCTCTTAAAAAAGTGGCAAAGTAAGATTAATTTGGTGAGTAATGCTACGTTACCTGATCTATGGGATCGTCATTTTGAAGATTCAATTCAAGTAACGAACCTCGTACCATTATCTGCAAAAAATTTATTTGATATAGGAAGCGGGGCTGGCTTTCCTGGCTTAGTAGTTGGAATTATGCGTCCAGAGCTTAGCGTGACATTAATTGAGTCTGATCAAAAGAAATGTAGTTTTCTTAAAACCGTTTCACGTGAAACCGACACGAAAACAAATATTATAAATGATCGTATTGAGAATGTTTCACGTGAAACAATACCCGATGTTATAAGTGCGCGGGCGTTAGCTTCGCTTGATAAGTTGTTTGATTATTGTGCTGATTGGATTGAAGCGAATCCCGAGCTTATTCTCATGTTTCCTAAGGGAGCGAAATATGAGGCTGAACTTGATGAATTAGCTAAAAACTGGACTTATGATTATGAAGTTGTTCAGAGTAAAACGAGCGATGAAGCAAAAATATTAGTTTTTTCAAAGGCTTGCCGTAAATAATATAAGTGATGATAAAGCGTATAAGGGCTTGAACTGTACGTGTTATTTCCGCTATTAATAGTACACACACTACAAAAATAGAAATACTTAACGATGTCTCAAACCTCTGACAGACTAGATACAAATGATATGCGTATACCGCGTATTTTGTCTGTGGCGAACCAAAAAGGTGGTGTTGGAAAGACAACAACCTCAGTTAACTTGGCGACGGCATTAAGTGCGATTGGTCAAAAAGTTTTGCTTGTTGATTTAGATCCACAAGGAAATGCTAGCACAGGGCTTGGTATTCGTCGTGCAGGACTTCGCAGTAGTACTTATGACGTTGTGTTTGATGATGCAGATGTTATTGAGACGGCTCAAACGACGCGTGTGCCGAATTTGGATGTTTTGCCGTCGTCTATACACTTATCGGGAGCGGAAGTAGAGCTTGTGAACTTGGAACGCCGTGAGTTTCGCCTTATTGAGGCGCTTCGTGTGCCGATGCCTTATGATTATATCATTATTGATTGTCCACCATCGTTGAGTTTACTGACGTTGAATGCGTTAATCGCGTCTGACGCGGTGATTGTGCCGCTGCAATGCGAATTTTATGCGTTGGAGGGTCTGAGCCATCTGGTGAAAACGATTGAACGAGTGCAAAAAAATTTTAATGACGGCTTAGAAATTCATGGTGTTGTCCTTACCATGTTTGATCGCCGCAATCGTTTGTCATCACAAGTTGAGGATGATGTGCGAGCGCATTTTGGAGAACGTGTGTATCAATCAGTTATTCCACGCAATGTCCGATTATCAGAAGCGCCATCGCATGGTTTGCCTGCGATTATATATGACATGCAATGCCCCGGCGCGCGGGCATATATTGCATTGGCGCGTGAAGTGTTAAAACGTGAAAAAGAATTAATTGGTAAGGCGCAATTAAAAGAGAGCTTATAAAAAGTGGAGAATTGATATGGCAGACGCAGCAAAAAATGAAGGTAAAAAACCAAGTGCAAAATCCCGCAACGCACGTGGTTTAGGTCGTGGGCTGGATGCTTTGTTTGGTGATGAAGAAGATATCTACCCTGCTTATGATGTGGATGATAAATCGGTCTCTGATGCGTCACGTAAAAAAGTTGGTATAGAAAAAATTTTTCCATGTAAGACACAGCCGCGTCAGCATTTTGATGAACAGGCAATGAAAACTTTAGCGGAGTCTATTGCCGAATATGGTTTGCTTCAGCCTATTGTTGTTAGACCCGATAGCACGCGCGAAGGTTTCTATGAAATCGTTGCTGGAGAACGACGTTGGCGTGCTTCGCAAAAGGCACAACTGCATGAAGTGCCTGTGGTTATTCGCGATCTAGATGATGAATCTATGTTTCAAATTTCACTGGTTGAAAACTTACAGCGCCATGACTTAAGCGCAATTGAAGAGGCGCGTGGTTATAAACGCCTGCATACAGAGTTTGATAAACCGCATGATGAAATTGGTAAATTATTAGGGCGTAGTCGTAGTCACATTGCCAATATGATTCGCCTTCTTGATTTACCAGATAGTGTGCAAGTTATGGTTGATGTCGGTGATATTACAATGGGCCACGCGCGCGCTTTAATTGGTCAAGAAGAAGCCTTTGATTTAGCACTCCATGTAATAGAGAATAATTTATCGGTTCGTGAGACTGAAAAATATGTAGCAGAAACCTCTGGACGCTCTATTCAATCGCGTACTCAAAAACTAGGCAAGGCTCTGTCGACGAAAGATGCGGACACGCTGTCTTTGGAAAAAGAAGTATCTGATAAATTGGGTATGAATGTTTCGATTGATATGCGCAATGAACACAAAGGTAAGATGACGATTAGCTTTTCATCATTAGATCAGTTGGATGATTTGTTGCAACGCGTTGCACAAACGCCGCGTAAGGATGATTTTTAAAAAGTGGCCTAGCATTTTCTGTTGACATAATATTATAATATGTTATGTCTTATTTTTTGAAAGATTTAGCCATGCCAACTTCTGCACCGTTAAAAAATGAAGACCTTTATGAGTGGGTACAAGAGCTATCGCCAAAAGATATCATTGATCTAGGCGCAGGCGATGGTCAGACTATGCGCCCGCTAAATAATGCGGCCGCACATATAACAGGCGTAGAAGGCTACGCACCCTATATAAGAAATTACGGTTTAACGGACATATATGACGATACTTTGCATCGTGATATACGCGACGTAGAGTTTAATCAATTATTGAAACGGGTAAATCTTCTTACTTGTTTAGATGTTCTTGAGCATATACCTGCGTGTGAAGCAGAAGTTATTTTAGGAAGAGCAGCCCAAAGCATAGAGAGTATAATAGTATCAATACCACTTGACGAGTATCCTCAGGGTCCTGTCCATGGCAATCAGTTAGAATGTCACCGTGCGAGCTGGTCTGAATCCGATATAATAAAGGTTTTTGAAAAAGTTGGGTTACCAATTAGGGAGTTTAAAATATTTCCTACAAACAGGGCTGGAGATTCAACGCGCCCTGGTGACAGAGTTTGCTTGGCTTTAGCAAAAAAATAATAGAAATTATCTTCAAATAAAATTTAACGCATAACGCTTAAAGAAAGAATGGCTTGGGCACATAAGGTTTGAACGGGCATACCTGTACGTTTTGTTTGCGCCTCAAGCTCAGATAGCTTACCCATGACCATATCTAATTTCGCACCTCGCCATTTACTAACCTGTCCCTTAAAAGCAGACTGTACTTTAAAAAATATAGGGGGATGAAGAGACTTCAAGGACGCGTCCAAAGACTGCCCCTGCTCCATCATAGCGTTTACGAGATAAAGTCGGCGGAAATGATTTTGAAGAGATCTTAGGATAACTATATCAGGGACACCTTCGCTTATAAGACGATCGTAGGCGCGCATAGCGTTTTGGCTTGCGCCGCCTGCTACGGCGTAAATGAGATCATCTAAAGACGCCGCTCCTGCATCACCGCAAGAGGCTTGTACGTCTTTTAAGGTTACCATTAGGTTTGAACCCTCTGCTTCACCTTTATAGGTAATGAGTTTTTCAATCTCCCCGCGGGCACGCATACGATCTCCCATGATAGAGGAGGCCAATAATTGAATAGCGTCGGCTTCGATACGGAAACCTGCATTTGATAGGGTGTCACGAATGAGGTTACTCATGCCGCGTTCGTCTTCTACATAACAGGGCAAAGCAGCGGCTTGTTTGGAGCTTTCGCATAACTTGCGTAGCGAGGAACGCGTTCCTAGCTCCCCTGCTTCTATGATGACTAAATTATCAGGCGATGGCTCTTCCAGATATGCTTTGATAAGTGTGGTTAGCTTGTCTGCTCCGCCTTCAATACGAATAAGGCGTGCCCCCCCCATCATCGACATAGCATTGGCTTCGTCATTTAAACGGGCTGGATCATCATTAAGGATATCACCCGTTAAAGCGACAACGTTGAAGGGGTCTTCTAAATCATCAACTATGGTTTT
>JALZUF010000100.1 GCA_023301785.1 Alphaproteobacteria bacterium
ACCGCCTCCAGGTCTTGTTCGACATCTGCTTCGACGCCGGCATCACCTTGTCCTTGGACAAGCTGGAGATCGGCGACTCGGTCCTCTTCGCCGGCTTCGTCGTCTCGAAGGACAGACTCAAGCCTGATCCCGCCAAGTTGGCCGCCATTGCCGCGTTTCCGTCTCCCACCTGTCTCACGGAGCTCCGGTCGTTCTTGGGCCTCGCCAACCAGTTGGCGACCTGGCTGCCCGATTACGCCCACTCAACGGTAAAGATCAGGGAGCTCCTCAAGAAGTCGTCTGCTTGGCTTTGGCTGCCGGAACACGAGGAGGAGTTCGTCAAGTTGCGTGCCCTCTTGACCTCCGAGCACGTGGTGAAGCCGTTCGACCCGTCCCTCCCCACAGAGCTTCTCACGGACGCGTCGAACCTTCACGGGCTCGGATACGCCCTCATCCAGCGTGAGACGAACGGGAGACCTCGTCTCATTCAGTGTGGCAGTTGCTCTTTGTCCCCGGCACAGAAGAACTACGCGGCCGTGGAGTTGGAGTTGTGCGCCATCTGGTGGGCGGCCGAAAAGTGCGACTTCTTCTTGCGGGGACTGAAGGGATTCACTGTCAAGACCGACCACAAGCCGCTGCTGGGCGTGATCCGGAAGCCCCTCGCCTCCTTGGGCAATTCTCGTCTCCAGCGCCTCTTGGAGCACTTGACGAGGTATGAGTTCGACGTGGAGTGGGTGCCGGGCAAGCGCCATTGCATCGCGGATGCCCTCAGTCGCGCCCCCGTCTTCCCTCCGTCTCGGGAGATGGACCGTGACATCGCCTTGTGCGCAGCAGTCTCGGCCTCCGACCCCTGCCTCAAGATCGTCTCGGAGCACATCGACAACGAGTATCTCGAGTTGCTCGAGGCTGTTCGTCGTCGCGATGAGACCGTTCCCGGACATCTTTCTCACTATGCGAGTCTCTACTCCGGTCTGCGAGACGAGGGCGATCTCCTGCTTGCCGGTGAGCGCCTCCTCATCCCCCGTGGTGCACGCCCTGCACTGATCGATCTCCTCCATGAAAGCCACTCGGGTGTGAACAAGACTCTCGAGTTGGCTTCACAGCTCTACGTGTGGCCTACCCTCGCCAATGATCTCCGCAACAAGATCGCCTCCTGCGCGGAGTGTGTCCGGGTCCTCCCCTCCCAGGAGTCTGAGCCGGTGCTGCCCGAGACGGCGTCTCACCCAATGGAGAAGGTGTCCGTCGACCTCTTCGACTGTCGCGGCAAGGACTACGTGGTCATGGTGGACCGGTACTCCGGGTTGGCCTTCACGAAGCAGATGATGAGTACCTCCACCGAGGCCTTGTGGCGGATCTTGTCGGGCTGGTTCCACCAGTTCGGCTACCCTCTCGAGCTCAAGTCCGACAATGGTCCCCAATTCCGGCAGTCCTTCGGCGTCCTCTGCGAGACGGTGGGCATCGCCCACAAGACCTCGTCGCCGTACCACCCGGCAAGCAACGGTCTCGCCGAGTCGGGTGTCAAGTCCATCAAGAGACTCCTCCAGAAAACCGGTGGGACGGACAGCGCCATCTTTCGGTCGGCTCTGCTCGAATGGAGCTGCACACCTCGAGCAGACGGATTTTCCCCGGCCGAGGCATTCTACGGACGGAGACTGCGCACGAAGTTGCCCTCTGCGAGACCGATGGAGTTCGACCGCGACGCGTTCGAGACGGCCCGGAGCCAGTACCGCGACCAAATGGTGAAGTCTGCCAAGGGGCGCCCTCTCAAGCCCCTGGTGGTTGGCCAGCGAGTCCATATCCAGGATGTCACTGAGAGATCATGGAGTTTTGGCACTGGGGTGGTCTCGAAGGTCCAACCTAATGGCCGCTCGTACCAGGTCAAGACTGACGCTGGAGTTTTTTCGCCGCAATAGGCGCCACTTGCGGCCAGCGCCCGAGACCGTGCCGCACGCCCCCGAGACGGCGCCCAGTCCAGTGATCCTGCCTTCGACTCCTATGCTACCGAGAAGGTCGGAAAGAATCCGAAAGAAAAGGGTTTCTTTCGTTTAGTTTCCTCCGTCACAAACAATCCAGCTTTCTTTTTCCCTCTCGTTTACTGTGGAGGGAGGACTTTCTTTTTCCCTTTCTAATTTGATTATGTGAAAGTTTCCCGCCAACGTTTGAATTCGTGCCCATTTGTCGACTTGGAATCGTCCGGATTCGTTGGGGGGGGAAGGGAAGAGGGGGAAGAAAGATATAGAGTAATCGAGGTTTCGTGATATCCCGTGTATCCTTCCCGAGAGCAGCTTCCCAGCTGCTCTCCTGTCACATTCAATATGTAAATAAACAAGCTGCTCAGTCTGACTTATCATCCTAAAGTACGTGTACGAGTCCCGCTTCTTTGTCCGCTTCCCGTCTCCGTATCCCGCCTCCACATGGCTAGTCGATAGTTTCCGGACCTTCGCCATTCACCGGGTCACTGCTCAGTTTTTCCCTTTCGCGACCGACCTCGTTGAGAGCCTCGCCACCTTCGACTCCGTCATCGAGACCTCCGAGACCGCGTCTCGACGCCGGCGATACCCGCGTCCCGCCACGACGCCACCATCGCCATGTCGATCAAGCGCCAGCTCTCGGCTGGAAAGACTGGGCTTTTCACCCGCATGAAGGGAATCAAAAAGATGTGTTCCTCGGCTACTAATTACGATTCAGTTTGGAAGAGGTACGAGGGCCTCGAGGAAGCGCGAGACGAATGGACGTTGAAATGGTACACCTACCTGGGAGACGGTCCCGACGACTGTCTCGTCGAGCCCAAGCCGTCCCCTGAAGAGCACAAAGCCCTCCAGAACGTCATGAACGCCGAGTTCGACGCTGTGGAGGACGCCATCATCGAGACGTCCGAGCACATCGCCTCGAACGAACCCGCCCCGCGCGCCGCTGCGAGACCTTCGCGAGACGCCTCTTCGACGAGAGCTCCGGTGTTCAAGCTGATGTCCGACCTGAAGCCGTTCACCCTGACCGCGGGCTGCTCCCCGCCGGACCTCACTCGGTGGCTCAAACGCTTCCGCGGCTACGCCGACTCGTCGAACGTCGACCAGGCCAAGCGTTCCGTGCAGATCGAGGTGCTCGAGTCGTGCATGGACGCCGACCTCGCCGGCGCCCTGGGGAAGAAGCTCGACCTCGCCAGCGTGACGCTCGAGACCGCCCTCGACGCCATCGAGAAGCATTTTGTGACCCTTTACCCGCTTTTCAATAGACGTTGGAAAGCCCTCTTCGAGACGAAGAAGGACGGCAGGACGTTCACGGACTACGTCGCCGCCCTCCGGAAGCGCGCCGCCACGGCCGAGCTCGAGACGATGTCTCTCGACGACCTGCTGGTCTTTCTGCTGCTCGCCGGAAGCCAGACCGAGACGGCGTTGTTTCTCGAGCTCTACAAGGTGAAGAACCCCACCGTGGAGAGTCTCACGGAGGCAGCCATTGCCTTCGAGAGCGCGGCCCAGGGCGCCACCATCAAGGTGCCGGTCAACGCCGCCATCCAGCCCGTCGCCACCGTCGCCGCCCGCGAGACCTCGTCTCATCGCGTGGAGTCCGCTGATGAGGTCATCGCCGCCCTCGCTTCGGCGTGTCCTGGATGCGGCTCTCAGCGTCACGAGCGCCAGAGCTGTCCGTTCAAGGATAAAAAGTGCTACGGCTGTGGCAGGAGAGGCCACATCAAGGCTCGGTGCCGCTCCTCTCCTTCGTCTCGTCAGCCTTCGCGGTCGCCGTCTCGAGACCGAGGCCGAGACCGCCAGCGCCGCCCTCCGTCGGCCGCGGGCCGCAAGTACTCCGGCTCCTACGATGACGCCCGGAGCGTGTCAAGGGCGAGGATCAACACGGTTGGCGGGAGAGCGAGATCTCTGAGCAAGATCGAGCTGTCTTGCTCCTTTGATGGCCGCCCTTTCACCTTTTCTGCCCTTCCGGATTCCGGTGCGGCCAGGACGGTGGTACCGCCCCGAGACGTCCCCCCGGGTGTCACCCTCCTCCCGTCTCGCACCCGTCTTGTCGCCGCGAACGGTACGTCCCTGGAGAACCAGGGGAAGTTCGACTTCCGGGCCCAGGTCGAGCACGGACCTGAGGTCACCCTTTCTGCCGTGGTCTCGGAGATCCCGGGACCCGCTCTTGTCGGTTGCGAGGATCTCAAGCGTCTCGGCGTCCTTCCACCTTCATTTCCCGCCGTTTCTCCGCCGCTGGCGCCACCGTCGCCGCGGCGTGAGCTCGGGGTCGTCCCGAAGTCGCCTCGAGCGTACCACGAGGCCATCGTGGCTACCATCGGTAGGCTCGAGTCCCCGGACAAGGTCGAGGAGATCGAGTACCTCCTCCCCGGCGACGAGACCGTGACCTTCGCCGTCTCGCCCGAGACCAGGCAGGAGGTTGAGATCGAGGTCGAGATCGAGTTACCGGCCAACGGCCAGAAGAAGAAGAAGATGATGAAGAAGGTGCTGTCCAGGACCGAGGAGGAGTCGGTCCAGAGGGCCATTCAGCGCTGCGCGGCCGGTGGACCCCGTCTCGCGTCCATGATCCGTCGTGAGACGGAGAGAGGTGTCCTGGGGACTACGTTGGGCGACGCCGCCGGGAAATTGGACGGTGGTCCCATGAAAATCGAAATGAAGGAGAATAAAGATTTTAAACCTTGCCATGTCACGACAGCACGACAGATTCCCCTTCATTTTCAACAACCAGCAGCTAAGTTAGTAGCGGAGCTCGTCGAGTCCAAGGTCATGCGGCGGGAGCTGGAGCCCACGGACTGGTGCTCCCCCGCGCACTTCGTCCCCAAGCCCAACGGGAAGTGCCGTCTCGTCATCGACTATCGCCGTCTCAACGAGGCAACGACGAGACCAGTGCACCCCTTCAGTTCAGTCCCGGACCTGATGAGGCAAATAGACCCGACCGCTCGAGTTTTTTGTAAACTCGATGCGGTCCATGGCTATTATCAGGTCCCGCTGTCCGAGGCCGCGTCGAAGTTGTGCACCTTCCTCTTGTCGGACGGGAAGTACCGCCCTCTCGTCGCCCCCATGGGCTTCAAGGGCAGCGGTGACGAGTTTTCGATCCGGACCGACCGGGCCGTGGCCAAGCTCATTCTCA
>JALZUF010000101.1 GCA_023301785.1 Alphaproteobacteria bacterium
ACACGATTGAAAGTAGGATCTTCAGAAGCGGCTAAACTGCCGAGTAATATGTTGGCAACTGTTAAGTTATTAGCCGTTGTTGCAGAGCCGTCAATCGATCGCGCCGCGATGACTAAATCATAATTATTTCCATTGGGTGTTAATGTGAAATCATAGAAATACGAGCTTTCAATAAATTCATTAGGATCAATGGAAGGACCAGTGTTACCGACGATAAAATCAGATATTGTTTCGGACTCTAAAACTTGTGATGTATCGCCCAAGCTAATACGAATTGTATCATTACTTAGATCCAATGGGCCACCAGCGGCGATTGTTAGTTCACCTGTTTCTGTAGTGCCTGCAGAACGATCAACTTCAATGATAATTGTACCTGCATCACCATCCGCGACATAAGTATCCGCAGATAAATTGTTCCCTGCGCCAATAGAAATAGTACCGTCTAAATCAAGCGCACCAGAAGATGCGATGTTAGCATTTTGTATAATTGTTGCGCCATCCGCAATGGTAATACCCCCGAGCGCCGTTCCGCCACCAAAAGCATTATTAGCGCGTAATGTACCGCTAGAGACTATCAAGGTTACAGATTCAATTTGGCCACCAGTCGTGAAATCACCACCAGTCAGGTCAGCACCAAACGTAACCGTATCTGCATTATTACCATCGATCTCACCGAGATAGGCGCCGCCGTTATTAAAATTAAGGCTTTCACCGCCGTCAACTGCACCCAAATTAATGTCTGAACCATTATTATCTGTGAAAATACGCGCATTCGCATTCCAAACAGCATCATCTGCAATGAGGAGTTCATTGATAGCAAGATTAGTTCCTATATCTGCGTTTTGATCAACAGTTATTGGCCCAGGGCCTGTGCTGATAGTACCGTCCCCAGCAAAGTCATCAGCATCAATTTCATGGTTAATGAGAACAGAACCACCAACAGTTAAGGTAATACCACTATCGATTGTAAGTGGAGCTGTTGTATCTTCATCAAGCGTACAATTTGCACCAGGTAGAACGCCTGTACAGTCTTCTGCATCAGCTTTTTTAGTAGGCATAACAAACAACAGGCTAACGAGAGCCGCACTTATTAGAAAATCGTTTTTATTAATTGCCATAAATGTTTCCATTATGTAAGACGAGGAATCAAAATCTACTATTATGATACGCTAATAATAATGAAAAACAAGCTAGATAGCTAAGGTTAAGCAGATGCTTTAGTTCTTTGCTTGCCTAACTTGGTCGCAGGTTTCACAGAAAAATTTATCTTCTAGAACCGCCGTGGTCACAAGAAGGTTATATGTACCTTGATATAACTCTTGCTGTAATCTGTATTTCTTGTTGTAAGCACCGCTTAAACGCTCTTCACCTTCAATCAATTCAATGACGTTTATAGTCCCTAATTTAAAATTTTCTCTGTTTAAACTTTGTAACGCACGGTTTGCAGAAATTTCTTGATTAGTAGATTTGATTGATTTTCTGATCGCTGAAATTTGATTGTAAGAAAGATTAATATCTTTTTTAAGCTCTTCGTAAATTTTTAGATCTCTGTATTCAAGCTCATCAATTTGCGAGCGCACACGTTTCATACGATTATCTTTATTGAAACCGTCAAATATACTATAGCTAAGGTTCACTGTACCCTTAAGATCGCGTGCACGACCAGAATCCCCACCATCATTGTGAGTTTGTTCCGCCTTCATGTTTAATTCAATTTGTGGGTAATATTGACCTTTTTCAGATTTAAGTTGGTACTCCATAGCACGAAGTTCCGCTTGGTTTTTCTGAATAAGTGAATTTTCTTCGCCCATTTTTTCTATATATATATTCTTAGAAATATTATCAGGACTAAATTGATCCGGTGCCTTTGCTGCAAATGCAGGCAAAGGACCAGTAAGAAATTGTAAGTTACTAAGGCCATCATTTAAAGAAGATCTAGATTCGTTCAACTCAACATAAGCAGCAGCCTGTCTTGATTTGGCGTAATCAAACATTGCTTTACCAACGGCGCCGCCTTCATATAATTCTTGAATTGTGTCTACAACTTTATCAATTTCGACAACAAATGCTTCCGTTGATTTCACAACATTTTGGAAGCGCAAAATATCCAGATAGTATTCCGTCACTTCTAAGATTAAATCTTCTTTTTCTTTATTAACATCCTGTACAGCCGATTCAATAAGCTCAGTGCGACGATCTACTTCGGCACGCGTCGAAAAGCCATCAAACAATTTTTGGTTAAGAGTGATAGAAGCTTTACTTAAATTATTAGGGTTAGCGCCAGAAGCTGGTTCAACATATTCGTGACCACCTTCACTTGTAAATTGAACTTGCGGATAAAAGCCGGAGACAGCTTCCTCTTTAAAAAAACCAATTTGTTTCTCACGTTCCAAAGCCATTAAAAGATCTGGATCTTTATCCATAGCAAACAAAATCATTGTGCTCAAAGAAAGTTCGACGGGTTCAGCTTTGGCGTAGGATTTCTGATGAAAAGAAACACAAAAAATAAGCACTAATGTAAAAATATATTTTGTCATTTTCTTCCAAATTTAATAGTCACCCAGTTATGAGAGTTATTAACTGCATCTTTTTCAACAACATTTGCATTGACCTGCTCCGTAGGAATGTCGGTTTCTAAAAAACTGTTACGCACGTTTAACATGCGGGCAACCGCCAATCGTCTTGCTGTAATATCATTGATACTAGCAGGGTTTTTATTAGAAGATATACTCACTTTTACATTTTTTCCAGAATATTTACTAATGAAGCCATCCATCATTTCATTGATTTTATCTTGGCTGTCCTGCGTTACTGAAATTGAGTCTGTACCAAAGATAATTGTAATAGAATCTTCAGTCGCATTTACTTCGATGTCTTGCTCTTTAGATTCCGCAAAGCCAGAGTCTTCCTTAAACAGTTGTATTTCGTTGTCTTCGTTAATTTCCTCAAGAATTTTCATCTCTTCGGTCATTTCTTTGATTTTTTTAGTTAGAGCTCGGTTAGTTGTAGCCAACTCCTGCATTTGAGAAGATGCAGAGGTTGATTCAGCAATTTCTGCCAAAATCTTACTTTTAAAAATGATAATATGAAAATACAGAGCGCTAGCTACAACCATCACGAAGAAAACGAACATAATAATGACGGAGGACAGGATATCAACAAATCCTGGCCATGCCATTGAGCCCATATCTTCGTCTTCATCAGACATCTGTAACCTTTATTTTCTAAATAACGTTCCGCAAGATAGATCTAGTCTTTCTTCGCAAAGAAGCCTTTTGTTTTTGTGTTTAGTTCTTTTAGAACATTATTCAAATCTGATACCAAACTTTGTGCTTGCTGCATATGAGGATCTTTTTGCAAGCGTTTCAATAGGTCTCTGGTTTCAATCAACACTTCTGTTTGGCGCTTGTCCAAGTTCAACATAGATTGTTTTAGAACAGCCAACGTTTCTTTATCTGTATTTTCAATATTCGCTTTTGTTAAATCGGTCAAAATTTGGTTAGATTGTGCAATAAGCGTTTTAATATCGCCTATAGACGCTTTATAAGCATCACTCTCTTTTTGACTAATGGTCATGTAATGACGAAGCAATTTGTTATTCTCAATCAAGTGATCCGACACGCTTGATGTACCAGCACTGATGTAATCAACTTTTTGACCCATCGTTTCTTGAGATTTTTGAACAGCTTGTGCCAAGCTTGGTACAGACGTCGCAACAGCATGCCCTTGATCACGAATGGCGCGTACATTTTCGCTCATTGATTGGACTGAGCCATTCAAGGTGGCTTGAGCCTGATTTAAGCCTTTGACCTCACCCCAAGCGCGCTTAGTTTCGTTAGAGGACAGTAAAATATTATCTGATAATTGAGATATCTGTTTATTCGTACGCACAGACATATGAATGAAACCAGACAACCACTCTTTAAGATCATCATCATTTGGTGGCACTTTTGCGCCAGATCCTTTTTTAACATTTGGATCGAATTTAATTTCGCGATCATCAATCCAACGGCTAACGTTTTCGATAAATTCGTTTTGTGGTGTTCCTGCCAAATGCAAGAAGAAACCAATAAGAAGTGAGCCTGACAATCCAAATAACGACGAACTAAAGGCCAACCCCATACCTTGTAACGGCGCAGCCAAGGATCCAATAAATCCTGACATCTCTTCCATGCCGACCTCGCCGCCGTCACCACCCATATTAGACATACTGTCCAACGCTTCACCAACCGCATCAATAGTGCCCAAAAGACCAAGGAACGTTCCCAATAGCCCTAACATGACCAAAATACCCGCAATAAAGTTGACGTTAGATTTATTTTTGCCCGTTCTAAACCCAAGCTTTGATTTGATCAAGCGAGAGCGCATACCATTGAAATTAGGATGACCGAATTGTTCAATATTATCAATCGTTTGAGACATATAGATTGTATTTACGAGCTCTCCTTGCTTTTCAAGAGAGCGTCGAAGCATATATATATGTTCTTTTTCAATTTTATCTAACGCCACGACCTTCTCCATTTTACGGAAAAAGATAGCCGTTCCATAGAGCATGATAGAGTTATGGAACGTCTTCAGAATTCCAAAAAGCATCAATGAAATGATCAAGCCGTTCAAAAAGATATTAGTATTGAAATATTGAACCAAACCTTCAAATGCCGAAATAGCCGTATAAAAAACCATGAAAAAAATGAATAACATCGGAACAGTGATGTAATATAATGGATTGGCACGAATACGACCAAATCGTTTTTTTCTACGATCAATCTTGGCTTCTGGTAATTTTAAAATTTTTCTTAAGAAATCAGGTATCGGTAACTTTGAAGTGATATAATGGTAATGACCGTCATAGTTATCCTTATAGATACTATCATCCTTGGAAAAGTATTTTGTAATGAATGAAAATGAAGGAAGTGCCATTAAGTTAATCTTTTTGGTTATATGTAATATTAAAATTGTTACACGTGTAAATCATATCAACTTCTACAATTCTCTCAAGGCATTTTCACGTATTTGCGTTAAAGGCTTCAATAAAGCCTTCATCACAGATATCTTGCTCGCCAAAATGTTGAGATCAACTGACATACCTGTAATTAGAGGCTTATCGTCAGAAATACCCGATTTATCTAATGTCACACGAATTTGATAGTAATTGTTTCCTTGGTTATCAATAAAACTATCAGCGCTTATATATGTCAATTCTCCATTAATGCTACCATAGATAGAATAATCGTAGGCCGTAATTTTAGCCGCAACAGGAAGACCTAACCAAATTTTACCTCGGTCTTGCGTTGAAATTTGCCCCTCAACGATAAGCTTTTCTTCGATAGGTATAATTTCGGCAAGAACCTGACTTGATTGCACAACACCGCCGATCGTATTCACGTGAAGCTTATTTATAATTCCCCTAATAGGTGCCGTTACTGTCGTACGACTGACGGCGTCGCTATAGGTTACGATACGTTCTTTCAATTTACTGATATCAACATTCACTTTGTTAAGCTCTTCAACAACTCGAGACTTCCAATTTTGTACTGTCTCTTCAGTTAAGTTGGCAATCTCTGAAATTTCAGATTTCGTAATAGGAATTTCTTTTCTAACTTTTGAAATACGTGTATCAAAGTTTTTAACAGTACTATCCGCTTCCAAATACTGACTTCTTGATATTGCACCAGAACGATAGAGTTTACTTTTTATAGATAGTTGCTCTTTACCAACATCTCTTTCTTTAACCAAGTTAACGATGGTCGATTGAAGATCATCTAACTTCAAAACTTTTTGTTTCATGCGCTTTTTAAAACCATTTAGCTTCTCTTCTTGCTCTGCTTTTCTAGAGCGAAATATATTTGTTTCTGAACGTACTATATTAGGGTATTGATCAACCATGACTTGCGGAAAAACTGGTTTATTTAAATCGTCACGCTCAGCTCGAAGGCGAATTTGCTTAATAAGCAGCGCAGAAGAACCGACACCGATCTCTTTCATCTCGGCTTCTGCCCGTGTATTTGTAAGTTGAAATAAGGGAGCACCAGCCTCAACACTTTGACCTTCCTTCACTAAAATTTCACGAACTATCCCATCTTCCAAATGCTGGATTGTACGAATTTTCCCCGACGTAATAATTTTTCCAGACCCGCGCACTTGCTGATCAATCTCTGTTGAGTTTGCCCAGAAGAAAAAACTTACCAGACAAAGGCAAACAATAAATAATAGTATTTTATATGTCTCAAACGTTTTATGCATTTATTTACCTGATAACTTTTTAATGATTTCATCACGTGGACCATCTGCGACAATCTTGCCTCTATCAACTAAAATTAAACGATTAACCAATGGTAATAGAGATGTTCTATGTGTGATCATAATAAACGTTTTAGTTTTTATAAATTCAATAAGAGATTTTTTTACACGTGCCTCTAAGGCATTATCCATACCTGTTGTTGGCTCATCAAAAACGAGAACTTGAGGGTCACGAATCATTGCCCGCGCCAATGAAATAGCTTGACGTTGTCCCCCAGAAAGCCTTTTACCACTTTCACCGACATCCATATCAAGACCTTCACCTGTTTGCCCCATCACCAAATCAAGACCAGACATTTCGACAATGCGTTTTAGATGTTTTTGATCAACATCATCATTCTCACCCATTAAGATATTTTCTCTAATTGTGCCACTAAAGAAAAATGGATCTTGAGGAACATAACCAATAGAACGATGTAGTTCAGAAGGTGCGATAGAATGGTATGCAAATGTATCTAAAAATATACTACCTTGTGATGGTGTGATAAGCCCAGAAATCACTTTACTTAAAGTTGTTTTACCTGCACCTGTTTGACCAATGACACCAATGTGATCACCCGCTGCAATTTTTAGATTATTTTTATATAGCGCAGGTCTTGCTTGCCCTGGATATTGATAGCTTAGGTCTTCAATGATGATTGAACCATTAAACGGCCCTTTGACACCTTTTTTACGGCTTTGGATATCTTCGTGTGGCAGTTGGAAAATTTTATCAATCGTTTCAAGAACATCTTTTGATTGTTTTAAACGCGTAATCACACTGGAGAAACCAGCCACCGGAGCAATAGCACGGCTATAGATTATAGAACAAGCAATCAAACCACCTATGGTTAATGCGCCCGCTTCAATCTGGTAAACACCCAAAAAAATCATAGAGACGTAACCGATTTGTGTCACCAAAGCAGACACATTCGTAATCGTTGAATTCACCATAGAATTTTTAAAGGCCGCTTCAGAAGCATTTTCAGAGGCAATTTTCCATTTCAAAAGTTTATGCCCAGCCGCATTTAAAACCTTGATCGTGTAAATTCCTGCCAAAAGTTCTAATAGAATTTTAGATTTTCCCTGCATAGTAGTGAAGTGACTTTTTGTCGAACGATTCACTGGAATTTGCGCCAAGACATTGATAAGCACAACAACAACAGATGCCGCGATCGGGACAATGGCCAGAGCAGGTGCAATAAAGTAAATGATCAGCGTAAAGAGAATAAAGAACGGAATATCAACAATTGTAGGGATAAAACGCGACGCGTAAAATTCTCGAATACCTTGGAGTTCACGGAACAGATTTGATTTTTCACCAACCGATAAACCGATATCAACATCCTTAATATGCATAAGGCGTTCAATCAAATCATAATCATGCTTTACAGATATGCTCATCGCAATACGTTCCAAAATATAGGAACGCATAAGCTTGAAGAATAAATCAAAACAAAGCGCAAAAATCACGCCCGTTGTTAAAACGATTAAAGTATCTTGCGCAAAGTTAATGACCACTCTGTCATAAACGTTCATAGTATAAAGCGGCACGGCAAGAGCGAGAAGATTAATAAATATTGAGCACAGAATAATTTCAGCATACTTACCCCAAAACGAGGTAATTGGATCCCAGAACCAATCAATGCGGTGGCCATATTTTAAATGAGCTAAATCAAGACTACTCTCATTTTCCTTAGGCGTTAAAACAAGAGCACGCCCCGTATAATCTTTTTTAACATCATCAATAGAGATTTCTTTTTTATCACGACCTGGAAAAACAAAACGGCCTTTTTCTTTAGTATCTGGATAATAGACACAAGGCCCTGACTTTAAAACTAAGACAGTTGGCGCATTTAATTTATCTAATTTAGAAAATGATAGTTTGACAGACCTAGTCTTAAAATTCAGTTTTTTGCAGATTAAATCAACATCATCAATTTCAATAACATGGTTCTTCTTTGGGATATTATCCAAAAGACCTTTAAAATCAATTTGTACGTCATAGAACGTGAAAACGGACTTTAGGCATTCTGCGTAAAGGTCACGTTTTGATATCTGAGCTGTTTCAATTTTCATAGATACTTTCAATCACAAAGATAAAATCTTAATGAGTTAAGTATACTCTATTTTTAAAGAATTTTAAATATTGGACAGGCAATATTATTAGAAAAAACAACATCTTACGTCATTTTTTAGCTTACAAAAAATTATCTAAATTATTATTGAAATTATTAACCTGAAATTGTTAGCTGTGTGCCATTATCCCAATCAATCGTTCTCGTCGAACCAACTGTGCTATCGCCTGAGATTGTAGCGCCACTTTGTGTTAAAACGTTAATATCTGTAAGGGCAATCGTGCCAGTATTTACGAAGATAGTTAAATCATTTCCACCTGAAATTGTATCAATATCATCGTTACCAATATCAAACATGCCGTCACCGCCCAAATCAATATTTGTAAAATCAAATTCCTCAACATCTGAGAATAAGGCGGCCATATCTGAACCTTCTTGAGTTAAATCTGCGCCTGTAAAACCAACGGTATCTGTACCACCGTTACCATCTACGGATGATAATGAGGCAATCGCACCTGTATCCATGTTGATTGTGTCACTTCCTGATGAAAGTAATAGATCTGTAAATCCAGAAATCGTATCTGTACCACCCGCATTTGTTAAAGTACCAGCGCCTGTTCCATCCAAACTACCTGATGAGAACCCAGTCGCAATCGCAGAGTAATCAAGTGTATCATTTCCTAAGCCACCATTTAATGTGTCATTTCCTGATGTACCATAAACTGTATCATCGCCCGCACCTGCATTAATCGTATTCGCTCCGGTATCACCCGTTAGATTATCAGCAAAAGCAGACCCTGTAATATTTTCAAAACCAGAAATTGTATCTGCACCAGCAGCACCAGATGTTGGACCACCTGTTAAATTAACAGTTACGCCGCCTGTTGCATTCGCATAACTAAGAGTGTCAATTCCGATACCGCCATCTAATGTATCGTTACCATCGCCACCTTCAATGATGTCATTACCGTTTCCACCATTCAGAATATTAACACCAGCATCACCTGTGATATTGTCATCACCACCACCACCAGTTGCGTTTTCAATACTAATGAGGTCATCGTTACCATCACCAGAAGCAGTATCAGTTGCTAAATTAATTAGCACACCAGTTGAATTTGCTTCATAGCTAACTGTGTCATTACCCGCCGAGCCACCTTCAATTCTGTTACTTGCAGAACTACTAACGAATGTATCATCACCGGCCGTACCAATGATATTTTCAATACTCTCTAATGTATCATTACCATCACCAGTAACCACACCTGTTTCTAGATTGGCATTAATAGCAGAGCCCGAAGTTGAATAGTCAACTAAGTCGTCAGAGCCACCAGCACCATCAATATAGTTATCGCCAGTAGAACCGATGAATGTGTCATTAAAGTTAGAGCCTGTTATATCGTGAATATTCATCAGCGAGTCAACACCGCCACCACCAGATGTAAGATTTGTACGAAGGTTAACAGTCACCGCAGAAGCTGCTGCTGAGTAGCTCACCTCATTTGTTCCACCCGCGCCATCAAATTCATTGTCAGCAGCATTACTTACAAATAAATCATTACCTGTTCCGCCTGTTACATTTTCAATACCGGATAATGTGTCCGCACCCTGACCAGAGGCACCACCAGACGCCAAGTTAACGGTTAAATCAACATTGGCAGATGAGTAATCTGCTAAATCATTCAGGCCAGCACCCCCTTGAAGATCATCAGCGCCGCCGCCACCAATAAGGATATCGTCGCCTGCGCCACCAATTAAAGTATTGTCGCCGCCATCACCAATTAAGGTATCAGCAAATCCTGATCCTGTGATATTTTCAAAATTAGTTATTGTGTCGTTACCAGCGCCAGCACCAGAAGCTGTTTCTGATACCAAGCTTGCCGTTACAGAACCCGTTGCAGATGCATAACTTACCGTATCTCCAACTGCACCTTCACCACCACCATCAAGCACATTATCCGCAGCATCACTTATGATGGTATCGTCTCCTGCTGTAGCAATAATATTTTCAACACCATTGAGTGTGTCTGTTCCATGACCTGTTGCTGAATTATTAGCCAAGTCAACTGTAACTGGTCCCGCGATAGATGAGTAATCAACAACATCATTTGATCCAGAACCACCATTATATGTATCATTACCCGCACTCGTTAGGAATGTGTTATCACCAGACATACCATTTAACGTATCGTTACCCGCGCCGCCATCAAGCACATTATTTTCTGTATTACCTGTGATTGTATCGTTATTTGTTCCACCAATTACATTCTCAATACCACTTAATGTGTCAGTACCATCACCACTCGCCGTTCCCGCAGTTAGATTAATATTAAGTATGCCTGTTGAGGTAGAATAATC
>JALZUF010000102.1 GCA_023301785.1 Alphaproteobacteria bacterium
ACGGCGATAAAAAGTGGGATGACTAAAAATTCCATGTGTTTTCCTTTTTCATGTGTTTTCCTTTTGTGTTTGTTAAATGTTATTCGTTTGATTCAATGTGAGAGATTTTGATTTTAAGACCATCAACTTTTGAGACAGTCACAAGGCTGTTTCGTTTAAGGTCTAGCTTTTCATCAGAGTATGCGAGCCAGTCTTCGCCTTTGATATTCACACGCCCCCCTTTACCGCGCCAATGGGCGACATAGACCTTCTCGCCAATCATGGCCTCCATACCTGTGGTGTTACGACGTTTATAGAGCCTGAACATTTGATAACCGCCAAAGCCTGCTAGGATGGCGCCAATACTGGCCATGTTGGTCAGCATACGTGGTGAGATAGGAAGCTCCTCAATGTAGCCCGTCTGATGAAGTTGTACGAGGCCAATAAGTAACGTTGCTGCACCCGCAAAGCCAAACAGGCCATAACTGGGCACGACAAACTCTAGAACCAAAATAGACAGCCCAACGAGAATAAGGATTAATCCGCCTGCGTTCACCCATGCTTCACTTGCAAGCGCTAAGTCTTGTTCCATTTTATTGCTCCTTTAGTTCGTTTAATACGGCGTCACCCATATCGCTTGTTGAAATTTGTTTGCAACCGTCGGACATGATGTCGCCTGTGCGGAAGCCTTTATCTAATGTGTTCTTCACGGCCTGTTCTAGCTTGTCGGCGTGATCATTCATATTGAGGGAGTAACGCAATGCCATCGCAAAGCTGAGGATTGTCGCCAGAGGGTTCGCAATATTTTGTCCTGCAATGTCAGGGGCGGAGCCATGTGATGGCTCATATAAGCCTGGTGTGCCCTCAGTGCCTAATGAGGCAGAAGGGAGCATCCCAAGTGATCCCGTTAGCATCGCGGCCTCATCAGATAGAATGTCGCCAAATAAATTATCCGTTACGATAACATCAAATTGTGATGGGTTACGGAGAAGCTGCATCGCGCAATTATCGGCAAGCATGTGCTCCAATGTCACATCGCTATAATCATTGGCGTGTAATTTGGTGATATCTTCTTTCCAAAGTTTACCACTTTCCATGACGTTTGATTTCTCACAGGAGGTTACTTTGTTGTTTCGTTTACGCGCCAGTTCAAACGCAACGCGTCCAACACGATCAATTTCGTAAGTTTCATACACTTGGGTATTTATGCCGCGACGTTGGCCATTGCCTAAATCCTCAATGCCGCGCGGTTGTCCGAAATAAACGCCGCCCGTTAGTTCACGGACGATTAAGATATCTAAGCCTTTGACGATTTCAGGTTTTAACGATGAGGCATCAATCAGCGCATCAAAAACAAGGGCAGGGCGCAAGTTCGCGAACAGCTCCATCCGCTTGCGTAAGTTTAGCAATCCTTGCTCTGGACGTTTATCGTAATCGACACCGTCCCATTTTGGGCCGCCAACACTGCCCATGATGATTGCATCCGAGGCTTTGCATTTGTCGAATGT
This sequence comes from Alphaproteobacteria bacterium, assembly GCA_023301785.1. Lineage (GTDB taxonomy): Bacteria > Pseudomonadota > Alphaproteobacteria > Micavibrionales > Micavibrionaceae. The sequence continues at coordinate 1,488 of JALZUF010000102.1, forward strand.
TTCATCCGCCAACGGTACGCCATATCGATCATACGCCGCGCCGCCAATATCATCTTCATGCAATGTGAAGGTCACATCTTGGTTTTCTTGCATCCACGTGATGATCTTTTTGACCTCGCTCAGAATTTCGGGGCCAATACCATCACCAGGCAAAAGAGTAAGGGTGTAGTTCTGTGTCATGATTTATAAAGCCAGCTTCGTTTTGTTTTATCGTTTGTCTCATAATCGGTGATATGGGCTTTCTTTTCCAACGTCAGGCCAATATCGTCCAAGCCATTTAACAGGCAGTGTTTTTTGTGTGCATCAATATCAAAGTCAAAATTGATTTGATTGCCGCGTGTGATGGTTTGATTTTCAAGATCAATATTAAGCGGTGCCTCTGGATTTTCTTCGGCTTCATTCATTAGGGCATCAATTTGATCCAGTGGAAGCTCAATCAGCAACATACCGTTTTTGAAACTGTTATTGTAGAAGATGTCGGCGAAGCTTGGGGCTATGATACATTTGATGCCTAAATCCAATATTGCCCATGGGGCGTGTTCGCGCGAAGATCCTGAGCCAAAATTCTCGCCTGTAATTAAAATCTCGGCCTTATCATAAGGTGGTTTGTTGAGGATGAAGTCTTCCTTAGGCGTGCCGTCCTCATGGTATCTGATTTCCTCAAATGCGTATTGACCAAGGCCGTGGCGTGTGATGACTTTGAGGTATTGTTTAGGCAGGATAACGTCCGTATCCACATTAATCATGCGTAGCGGGGCGGCTATACCGCTTAATGTCGTAAATTTATCCATGCCTTAAGTATTAATCACGCGACAGCGTAAAATCAATGAATTGATCTAAGATCTCCTCATCAAAAGCACCTTGGTACTTTTCACTTTTCTTGAGGCGTTTAAGCTCTTCTTCTGGGGTGCGTTGATGATCTTGGTGCGGGCGGTAAATCATATCACCATCATAGGCATCAATAATACAGATGGCTTTGGTGATGCGGCCCATTTGATTGCCCTTTAAACCTTCATATCCTGTGCCGTCAACACGTTCGTGATGAAGTTGTTGTAGGGAATGAATAATATGAACGTGTGGGTGCTCTTGAAGTTCATTAGGGGATTTTAGGAGAAATAAATCTACCAATTCGACGCCAAGGCGCGTATGTCCTCGTTTTTCTTCGCGCTCCTGCGGTGTTGGGCGGTGCGGTGTTTGCCAAACATTTGGGTCGTAATTACGGTGTGTTTTACCTAAATCATGTAGTAAATTAGCGTAGTAGAAGTTTTGGGCGGCCTTATCACTAAACCCAAGTGTCTTAAGAAAGTCAGCGCCTATCTGCGATGTGCGCTCAAGATGTTGGGCGACGATCATGCCGTATTTGTTGATATCTGCGCCATAATTCCTGATATCTTGCCAAAGGCGCTGCCTTATTGGCTTAAAATGCGTATCCAGAATTTCATCGTTACGCACATCGTAAGTCTCAATCAGGGCATCAATATCAGAAATTATAACCATAGCCGTTCTTATATAATGTTCCCGATGGCTTGGAAAGCGTTAAAATCTGGTATATTTACCAATAAAGTATTTGCATAATGGTGCAAAAGCGCGTACAAGAAGATGAAATTTTCAAAATACAAAAGAGAGTATTAATATGAGTATGAGTCCTTCACAAAGAAAAATAGCCCGCGGTACTGGTGTATCTGCATTTGCACTTGTCGTTAGTGGTGTTGTCGGTGGATGTAGTGTTAATGGTGATGTTGTTCCGACTGTTCTTAAGCCTGCAGTGGATCCAGTACTTGGCCTTGTAACGGCACCTGTACAAGTGCCATTATCACTTGCTGAAAGCGCGAGAGCCACAGTTGCCAATGCACAGGCATTTCGTTATGACGCGATTCAAATGATTCCTAAAGTTCAGGAAAGACTAAGTAAGATCAAGCCTGATCTTGATTTGTCTGCTGTTGAGGCTGCTTTTAGAAAACCAGCAAGCTTAAATTATGCTAGCTTGGAAGTAATCGCCGCGCAATTTAAGGATATTGAATTTGATGCCGTTCAAATTATTGCTAAACAGTTGGGTTTAGACGCTTTGGGTCGCAAGAAAGACCAAGTTGAAAAGCTAATGGTGCAAACTGGAGATACGTTTGAAGATGCTTATAACCTCGTAAAACGTGAAGGTCGTTATGCTTCTTTACAAAATGCATTAGGAACATATTTCCGTGGATGTCCAAAAGAAGATTTCAAAATTGATGGCGATAAGTGGTCAGAAAAGAACCAAGAATATTTACAACGTTTTGCAGAAGAAAATCAAAATGCAGATATTCCCGCAGATTGGTATGAAAAACCTGCTGTTATTGCAGAAATCGTTCGCGAATATGCAAGCTTACCAAGCAACACTAAAACTTGGGAGCAAGCTTGTGCGACTGGTGACAATGGTGAGCAAGTTGTTAAAATTGATGAAACAGAATTTGTTGTGCCGTTAGATAGACCAGCAGAAGTTGCGCCTAAATTAGAAGTGCCTACTAACAAGCCCACTGCACCTGTTACACCGACGCCCGAAAAACCAATCGTTATTGTTCCTAATGCGCCTGTTGAAGCTGATCAGCCTGAAACAGACGAAGTTTTCACACCTGAAGATTTTCAACGTGAAGCGCCAACAGATGAGCAGTTATTAACCCCAACACCAGCTCCAGTAGAAGACTTTAAACCTGCTGTTACGCCTACACCAGCACCAGTTCCTGCTCCTGCAACTGAACCATTTTTAGGGCCTAAGCCTGCTGAACGTCCAAAAACTTTTGCTGATGTGCCGTTACCAGGTGCGCCGACGACGACGGCTAAAGCTGCTGCGACTTCTACTGTTCCTTTTGGAGCGTCTGCGTCGCCTGCTAATCAGAATGTTTTACCTGATGCGGATGTTGTTCCTTCTGAAGAAATGATACTTATTCCGGGTTTAAGCTTTCCTGAGGGCTTTGAGATTCCTCCAGAATTCTATGTACCTGCGCGTTTGTTTGAAACAGGCAACACGTTACCATTACCAGCGCCAGCGCCTAAGCGTTAAACTCCCTAATATCGGTGAGGTGGCCAGTGATGGCCGCCGCCGCCGCCATAGCGGGTGACATTAAATGCGTGCGTCCACCGCGTCCTTGACGCCCTTCGAAATTACGGTTTGAGGTTGAGGCACATCGTTCGCCAGCCAATAACTTATCTGCGTTCATCGCCAAGCACATTGAGCAACCCGGTTCGCGCCATTCAAAACCAGCCGCGATTAAAATATCCGCGATTCCTTCGTCTTCTGCCATTTGTTTGACCAAGCCAGAGCCGGGAACGACCATGGCGAGTTTTATGTTCTCAGCAATTTTTTTGCCTTTAACAACAGCGGCAACACTGCGTAAGTCCTCTATACGACCATTGGTGCAAGAGCCGATAAAGATTTTATCGAGCTTAATATCAGTGAGTTTTGTGCCTGCCTTTAAGTCCATATAATCGAGCATACGCGCAACAGATTGCTGTTTCTTTGGATCATCAAAATCGGAAGGAGCAGGGACGTTGCCTGTGATGGGTAGGATATCTTCGGGTGTTGTGCCCCATGAGACGGTGGGAGCGATGTCTTTGGCGTCTAAGATTACCTCAGTATCATAAGTTGCACCGTCATCGGTTTGTAAGGTTTTCCAGTAGGCGATGGCTTTGTCCCATTCTGTGCCTTTCGGTGCCATAGGGCGGCCTTTTATATATTGGATGGTTGTGTCATCAGGGGCGATCATGCCTGCGCGTGCGCCAGCCTCGATCGACATATTGCACATTGTCATGCGCCCTTCCATGGAGAGGGCGCGTATTGTGTCGCCAGCATATTCAATGACGTGACCTGTGCCGCCAGCTGTGCCGATTTGACCGATGATGGATAGAATGATGTCTTTTGCCGTGACGCCTTCGGATAGATCGCCATTGACGGTGACGCGCATGGATTTTGATTGTTTTTGAATGAGGGTTTGTGTCGCAAGGACGTGTTCAACCTCCGATGTACCAATACCAAACGCCAGCGCACCGAATGCGCCGTGTGTTGAGGTGTGAGAGTCCCCGCAAACGATTGTCATGCCTGGTTGAGAGAAGCCTTGTTCTGGACCGATGATATGGACGATACCTTGGCGTTTATCGTTCATATCGAAGAGATCAATGCCAAATTCTTCGCAGTTTTTATAAAGTGTTTCGACTTGAAGGCGGCTTTCGGGTTCAGTAATACCGTTCGCGCGGTCGGTTGTGGGTACGTTATGATCGCAAACCGCGAGCGTTGCTTTAGGGCTATGGACTGGACGATTGGCTAAGCGTAGGCCTTCGAAAGCTTGGGGTGAAGTGACCTCGTGTACCAAATGACGGTCGATGTATATGAGTGATGTGCCGTTGTCATCTGTATGGATGACATGATCGTCCCAGACTTTTTGATAGAGCGTGCGTGGATTTTGTGAGGTGTCATTCGGCATTAGATGTATATAGCATGATGGTGAATATTTTCAATATTGTAAATTTTAGGTGTTGTAAGTCATTGATAATGTTTGTGAATATGCGGTCCTTTAGTTTGTTCGTTCCGAATTGTGGGGGTGGGGGCTTGTTGGCTGTGTCATGTGGTTTTGTTTGGATTTTAGACATTTTGTAATATAGCATATATTGAGATTATATTGAGGAATAAAAGCCTAAATAAATAAATCTTGACTTTTGTTATGGAAAGTAATATTGTCTTTCAAGAATTAAACAAATGGAGACGGATATGACAAGTTTTGCAGTAAAAGCAGGGGCGGCGGTAGTTGGAGTAGGTTTGTTAGGTGCAGGCGCAGCAGCGGGCTTAACTAGAGTTATTACGGGCGATTGGGAAGCGGCAAAGCAGGCTGTATCAAATATTATCTCTAATGATCAATCCATCGTAGGGTGCGTTACGAGAGATAATGGTATTATTTCGCCACAGAGAAAAAGTGGCAAAGTTTTAGATGTTGCTTGGGTTGTTGCGAATGCGGATGGCGATACATGTGTACCATCTCTTAGTTCTATGGATGGTCAAACGTGGCCAATGTTAGATGGTAAAGGTGACCCTAGTGCTGGGCGTATTCAGGAATATATTCGTAGTGGTACGATCGAACCCGATGCGCGACCAGATATCACATTTAAGTTTAATGATGAAACAGTTATGACGGT
>JALZUF010000103.1 GCA_023301785.1 Alphaproteobacteria bacterium
GAAGAAACTGTGAGCTTGGGTAAAGATACAGCATTTGGATTTTCAGGATCATCAGAAAACTTTCTCGCCTTAAATAACGAAACACAAAACGGTGGTTATACCGTTGCCGAAACGGCCAAGCAAAAAACAAAAGGCCAAGAAACTTTAAGAGCACGGGCGATGCAAATTTCTGAGACTGGTTCAATCGCAGCACTGTCGTCCCTGCCCCACATAACAAGTGGCTTTAATACATTTTCTGACGACTTAGGCTACATGCCTGGCGCGGAACTTAATACTTCAGTATACAACATGAACTTTTCAACAGACACACGCGAAGTATCACAAACGGAGATGGCTTTCAGACAAGCTGCTGAAGGAGAGGTTCTCGCCGAAGCACAAGAGACACAAGAACTTCTCGCAAGGAATGCAGAGAAAGGATTTACTGGGCCATTAAGATCAGAATATTTATACGTGGCGAACGCCAACATTGCAGGCGAAGATGTTCTTTCTGATGCAGATCGCGATGCAGCCATAAAACGTATTGCCATGGAACAAGAAGGTTATCTTGAAACAGCCGAAGGTGAATATGCGGTTCGTGCAGATGTCGACGCAGACCTTAATGATAAATTCAATTCCGCACATGAAGGCCAGCCATTAGCAGGGCCAACAGAAACAGTGACAACATTTACTTATTCAGAAAGTCCATCCGTTAATAACTTCAACGCACAAGCAACGCCTGATCAACCAGAGAACTTTGTACAGTTAAGACCAGATGAGGCAGCCCCAGCGCAAACTTGGGAATTTGACTTTAACGGATAATATTATGTATAATAATTGACTTATTGGGAATCTGTGCTATGATGCTTGTATATGAACAACTCAGCGTACCAATTCTCACTAGAAAAAGCCTCTTTACAAGAAGCTCGTGAAGAACGCGTTCAAACCTCCAAAGATAGAGATTTAGCAGACAAGAAATCAGGGCACATGCACGCCTATTGGGAAAAGTTAACCGATGGTGCAACAACAGCCATGGGTCATATTCGCCGTTTTTCAACAGGAAAACCAAGCAATGAAAATGCTTACATGTTTGGGCGCAGCACAACTGCGATTATGCTAGCGATGCTGGCCACTACGGATTTAATCCAAGGTAAAGCTTCATGGGAAGAAACAAAGCAAGCCTTTAAGTTTGTAACAGGTCTAACAGATCAAGCGCCGATAGAACGCTCGGCTATGAATAAATCTTTCCGCGCAAATACGTCGCGCGTTAGTTATTTATTCAAACAAGAAGTTGGTAAGTTTGTTGCCAACGAAGTTGTCGCAGCCGAAGAATTAGCCAACAAAGTTGTTCAGCAAGTTTTAAACGATGAATTCACTGGCCCCGTTCAAGAAGCGCATCAAGATATTTATCAAGAATTGTTTTTTGAGTATCAATCACAAAGAGGTGCCGTGATCGATACAGCTGAATTAGCGGAGATGAAGTCAGACTTTATCGATAGAGCAAAAGATCAGCACCTTGATAATCAAGGGATTGTATTCTCTAAATACGCAAACCAATATATTCTAAAAGCAGATAAATCTGAAACAATGCGTGCCGCTTTTGATGCCAAGATGGAAGAAAACGGACAAGATGCTGTTGTTCCATACAGATTAGCAAGACATCACGCGGCCGATTTCAACTTCTCTGTAAACTATGGTGGGCAAGAAGCACAAACATGGGGCGAGAGACTGTCACCGTTAGTACAAACACCAACGCCGGCATTAACACCGGCGCCAGCTTACAGATTTTCATTTTAAGTTTTAACTAAGCCGCGTCTTTGGAAATATTTTCCATCGCTTCATTAAGGTCTTTGACGGCCTGAACAGATTTATCAAACATCTCTTGTTCTTCATCATTCAGTTTAATTTCAATGATTTTTTCAACGCCATTTTTACCAATGATAACTGGCACGCCAATATATAGGCCGTCCACACCATACTGACCGCTAAGTTTTGCGGCGCACGGTAGAACACGTTTCTTATCTTTCAAATAACTTTCAGCCATAGAGATCGCCGCAGATGCAGGCGCGTAGTAAGCCGATCCTGTTTTAAGCAAAGCAACAATTTCGCCGCCGCCTTTACGCGTACGATCAACAATGGCGTCGATTTTTTCTTTTGTACTCCAACCCATATCAATACAATCTGGCAATGGGATACCTCCGATTGTTGAATAACGAATTGATGGCACCATCGTATCGCCATGACCGCCTAAAACAAACGCCGTGACATCTTCAACAGACACATCGAACTCGTCCGCCAAGAAATAACGGAAGCGGGCAGAATCTAAAACACCAGCCATACCGACAACTTTTGATGAATCAAAGCCAGTCGCACGTTGCATAACCTCAACCATAACGTCTAAAGGGTTCGTAATAACGATCACAAAGGCTTCTGGAGCGTTCTTTTTGATCTCTGCACCCACTGAGTTAATAATGCCTGTATTGATGCCAATAAGGTCATCACGGCTCATTCCTGGCTTACGTGGGATACCTGCGGTTACGATAATAACATCTGCACCTTCAATAACGCTGTAATCATTGCTTCCCATGAAGTTACAATCGAACCCTTCAACAGGTGCGCTTTCGGCCAAATCGAGACCTTTACCTTGTGGAATACCGTCTGCAATATCAACCATCGCAACATCACCCAGCTCTTTTAGACCTGCCAAATGTGCGAGTGTTCCGCCAATCATACCTGCACCAACCAAACCGATTTTTGCGCGGGCTCTTGCTACTGTTTTACTCATATCAATATTCCTTTTGTTAAAAATTATAGTATTAAGATAAACCCAAGCCGCCCTTAGGACAAGGTTTTATGGGGCAGATTAAGGTCTAATTTCTATTTGGATTGGAACATCAATTAAATTCCAAATCTCTTCCATCTCATTATTACGCACCGCAATACAGCCTTGCGTCCAATTCCGCGGAGAAATAGGGCCGCGGTAATCACCGACCTCGTTTGGCATACCATGAATGACAATATCGCCGCCTGCGGAAACACCACGAAGGCCTGCATTATTTAAATCGTATGTATTAGGATAATCTATTTTAATGGATTTATAAAATTTACTATTGGGATTTTTATAAACTAAATTATAGCGCCCTTCAGGGGTTCTATGATCCCCTTCTTGCTGTTTATGACCTACTGGATTTTGACCGAAGCCAACATTATAGGCCTTTAACACTTCATTACCTTGATAGAGGTACATTCTGTTTGTACTTTTATCAACCAACACATAATCAGCGCGTACAGGCGGCTGGGCGCAAGCAGTTAAGAACAATAGGAAACTGAGAATAATGTATTTCATGAAATCACGCTTTTTCGAATCTTTGTTCATGGTACGCGAAAGACTGCATCTCCATCAAGCGACTAATGGTGCGATCAAATTCAAACGCGTGATCGTGCCCACGGTATAATTTTTCAATCGCCGACGCAGCAGAAATAATAACGCGGCACTTCGCTTCATACAGGCAATCTATCAGCAAAATAAGCCTTTTGGTTTCATTACGTCGATCATATCCTAGCGGTGGAATATCATGAATGAAAACGGTATCAAAATTTTGGGCAATTTCGATATAATCTTCTGCGCCATAGGCCTTTTCACAGATCCCCGCAAAAGTGAATGTCGCAACATCGTCAACATACTGAACATCTATTGTGCGCCCTTTAATTTTTAACTTCTTGGTTTCACTATTCTTATTATCCGTCAGTTCACTATAAAGCTGATCCATTTTAGATTTTGTCTCTGGATTAAGCGGATAAAAATAATATAAATCTTGGTCTTGATCATGCAACGTTCGGTAATCTGTATCGCTATCTAGATGCAAGGCGACCATTTTTTCTTGTAGTAACTTTATAAAAGGCAAAAACCTATCGCGTTGAAGTCCGCCTTCATAAAGATTACTCGGCGGCCAGTTACTTGTTGCAACAACGACAACACCTTGATTAAGAAGCGCCGTAAATAAACGTCCTATAATCATAGCGTCCGCCACATCAACAACATGAAATTCATCGAAACAAAGAAGCTTACTTTTTCCTGCGACATGCTCTGCATAACGAGGCAATAAATCATCCATCGCCTCCCCACGGTTTTGATGCAACCAATTATGGGTTTCAATCATAAATTCATGAAAGTGAACGCGGCGTTTTTTGATAAGTTTATTAAGCTTTTGCGAAGCTTCATCGAAAAACATATCCATCAACATGGACTTCCCTCGTCCCACACCACCATGAAGGTAAACACCAAGAACATCGCGCTTCTTTTTAAACGGCCAAAGTGTTTTAACAGGATTCAAATCAACTAAAAGACGCTGTAACTCAGCAACAGCAGCCAGTTGGAACGGATCAGATTGCCACTGCTTTTCTTTCAACACGGCTTGATACTTACTTAAGAGGTCAGGCATTTTCTTTTAATTTTTGTTTTTCAAATAGACGCACAAGCATAATAGAAACTTCATAAAGGCCAAGGATTGGAACAGCCAAACCAATTTGAGAAATGATATCAGGCGGTGTTAAAAAGGCCGCAACAGCAAACGTCGCAATGATGGCATATTTACGTTTTGCCGCCAATCCATCCGCACTCACCAATCCTGCCTTGCCCATCAATGTCAACAGAACAGGCAATTGGAAACATAAACCAAAGGCAAAAATCAACGTCATGATAAGGTCAAGGTATTCACTCACACGCGCCTCTAACTGAATAGGCAACGATGTTTCCTTACCATTGCTTTGAAAGCTTAAAAAGAATTCCCATGCAAATGGAATAACACCATAATAGACAACGGCGCCCCCTGTAAAAAACAGAATGGGCGTTGCAATAATGAATGGTAAAAATGCGCTCTTTTCTTTCTTATATAATCCCGGTGCAAGGAAGCCCCAAAGTTGTGCTAATAAAACAGGGAAAGTTAAGAATATACCTGCAAAAAAGGCAACTTTTAGGTATGTAAAAAAAGCTTCAGTTAAGCCTGTATAGATAAGGCGGTTTGTACTTGCTTCGCCCATCGCTTGTGCCAATGGCGCAACCAAGAACCCGTAAATTTGTTCAACAAATAAAAAGCATATTCCTGTCCCAACGCCCATTGCCAAGAAAACCCAAAGAAGGCGTTTACGCAATTCAATTAAATGTTCAGCAAATGGAAGTTTGTAGTCTAGCGCGGTGGCATTATTTTGAGGAGATGTCATCGGTTTCCCCTTCAAGTTTTTGCTGACTTTCAATTTCCGCTAAGCGTTCTTTATTATGCGCTTCAATATCCAACTCTTCTGAATCATCATA
>JALZUF010000104.1 GCA_023301785.1 Alphaproteobacteria bacterium
CGTTCACACCGTTAAGTTGTAAGTTTTGCTCAAACGATGTTGTTGAAACTTCGGTTGTTAACTGAAGGCTAATACGGTTTTCAGACATCACGATTGGTTTGAAGTTTAAAGACACACCAAATGGTTTGAATTCATAAATAACGTTACCATTTCTATCAAGCTGTGTTGGGATAGGAAATTCACCCCCAGCTAAGAAGCCTGCTTGCTCACCAGATATCGCCGTTAGGTTAGGCTCAGCAAGTGTATTGATGATACCTTCTTGCTCTAAGGCTTGTGCGAGGAAGCTTAAGTTACCAAATGTTCCCGAGCTATAATTTAAAACGGCGGCGCCTAATTGTTGCGGCGCACTGAGGCCTAAGCCCTGCTGCGTTCCTAATGATCCTGTAAGATCGCCCAAATTTGCGCCATTCAAGCTTTGTAAATTTAGACCTAAGTTTTTAACGGCGCTTCGTGATGCTTCAACGATTTTAACGCGGAGCATGACTTGTTGTTCACCTGTTACAGATAGCATATTCACAATAATGTTATCAGCCGTCGCAATATCAACACCGCGTGCTTCTGTGGCATATTTACCAACGAGGTCTGTAATTTTATTTGCGGCAGATGGTGTAGACACTTTACCCGTCATCACAACTTGGTCGGCTAAGGCTTTTACTGTGACATCTTCGTTTGGATACAGCTCATCAATCATGCTTTGCAGTCTTTGCGTATCCAGTTGTACGTGAATGTTTACCTTCTTAAGAATGTTTCCTTCTGTGTCCAGTGCGATGATATTTGTATCACCTAGTTTCGATCCTACAAGATAAAGGCGGTTTGATTTAACGGCCATCACGTCAACAACACTTGGGTCTGCGACCAAAACATCGGCGATTTCTCCGCCAATATTGACCATCTCCGCCTTACCCAGCATTAACGTTACGCCAGACGGTTTTACCCCGCCGCGCTTAACAATATTTGTTTTATCAGCGTTTGCGACACTCAGTGAGCCCGTCATAAAAGCCGCGACGCAGCAGAGACTTAAACAGCTTAAAATAATTTTGTTTAACATCGTGTTATTCCTACTCGTCAATTTCATTTATTAGGGTTTCTAATAGCTTAAGGCCGACTTCTTCTTGGCGCGTTAAATCCATATCGCTATAATCTTGTTGTGGCTCTTCAACACCGAAATTCAACACTTTGTCTGATGAAGAACGTTGTGTTGTTACTTCTCTTAGGTTTGCGCCTTCATAAATACGTACAGAATTAGATTTTTTGGTGTGATCGGATAACTTGTTTAGCTCCGTTAAGACCTTACTCATACCGATATCCGTTGTCACATTGTCACTGTTCGGATCAGCTTTATCGCCGATGCTTCTTAACGCCAGGCCGATTGTGCCCATTTTATTTGCTAAGACTAATGTCTCCGCATCACGTGGTGTGACTTCTAATGTTAGGCTAGCATTTTTGGACGCTTTCTTTTTCTTTTTAGCGCCGCCATTTTCTTCTTCATCAACGGCTTTCGTATCGTTTTTATCAACGGCCAGAACGCGGGCATTTTCAATCACAGTTTCTGTGGCATAGCGTGCGACAATATTTTGTGAATTTGCGCGTACACGATATGTCATCATAACATCCACATAATCACCGGGGCGAATAAGACGGTCAGCAAGAACGTGTGATCGCACAGAAATACCAACGGCGCGCATACCTTTTGTAACGTTCGCCGATAGGAAATTACCTTTATCATCTTCAGATATAAGTGTCATGTGCATTGGTTGACCTTCAACAAGAGAGCGTAGCAATTTTCCTGTCGCGGCCTCGGTTGCAGGTTGATCACCATCACGGATAACGGCGCCCATAAACGCATTATCTTCTGGCCAATCTTGCCATTTAAGATCACCTTCTTCTAGCTCACGGCCAACTTTTAAATCTTTTGCCGCCACCAAAATTTGAACTTTATCTTTATTTACTGGCGCAGGTTTATTACCGCCGCCCAGCATGGCTTGCATTAATATCGCAACCAAAACTGCAATTAAAAATCCACCTGCCAATACAATGATTATATTTTTATTCATGCGTTTAAGACCCTATCGTTACCTTTGCTAAATCCATTAATTGCGAAGGCTGTATGAGGCCCGCATGCCAGAAGGCAAAGAGCGCACCAACAAAAATTGCAATACCATAAGGCACATCTTTTTTGCCTTTTTGTGCAAGCGCAACCCAGCTTCCTTTAAGTGGTTTTTTAACAAGTTTATTTTTATTAAGAACAAGTGTCGCAACTCCCAAAATTCCGCCCGTCAATGCCATGATGAAAAGGAATGGAATTAAACTTTGTGCACCTGTCCATAGAGAAAATGCCGTAATTAGTTTTGCGTCACCGCCGCCGATCAATTTGAAAAAGAACAGGCAGTAGGTCACAAGAAAAGTGAACACGAAAGCCAAGAGATGGCTTTTCCATGATCCGAAAAATGTCGCGTCTTCTGAAAAAAAAGTTATTGCCAAAAATGCAGGAACAAACGCGCCAATAATGAGAAGTGAATAGATATTTGGAATCATTAATTTATTAAAATCTGACCATGCCGATGCCGCCCCAAAACCCAAGGCAACCAAAACGCAGAATGTAATAATAAAAACGAGTATCATTTATACAGAATCCAACACTATAGTTTATAAAAAATTAAGATAATTTAATTGGAAAATTAAATTGAGTGTATTTTGTTATTTAATTTTGAAGAGAATAAGAAAGCCTGTTTCATTTCTTATTTATTACTTTACAGGCTTCCTTATGAATTTAGTTTATATTGCTGTTAGGCGTGGGTATTAAGAACCATCACCAGCATCACCGTCAGCACCACCACTAAGCGCAGATGAGAAGCCATCAAACAAGTTCGATAGTTCGCCACCAAATGTGTATACAACACCAACGATAGCCAATGAAATACCCGCAGCAATCAGTCCATACTCAATGGCTGTCGCACCGCGTTCATCGTTTTTATAAATTGTGTTTAGAGTCATTAATAGTTTTAACATGTAGAAATCTCCTTCGTTACAAATAGTCTTTTTTAGTTTTTAATTTGATCCTTAAATTTTACGTGTGCCGTAAAACGTGAACCCTATAGATACTAGAATATACCATATCTTTTTAAGGTCTGGTTAAAAATACTTTGCATTTGATGCATTTCGTAAAATAACCTACAGTTATGTATAAACTTACTGCTTAATATACAAATTACTTAGTTCGCGCGCGATCTGTTCGAACACTTCTTCGAGTGTTTCTTGATCTGGCGCATCGTGATAGTTACCAGGCACGGTTGCACAATCGCGGAAAAGATCTTTTGTGTCATTATCAACTCCATCATCAAAAGTTACCGCATATATAAGGATGTTTTGTTCTTTCATATTGTCACACGTGTCGGTAAAGCGCTCATCCAAATCGCCAGCATCAATATTATGCTCGTTTGATCTGCCATAAGCGGTATAACGGCTACTCATGGTGTTAACGCCATCGGTCATGACAAGGGCGACTTTATCCCATTGTTCATCATCATAAGCAGAACCTTCTGTGAAAGGTTCTTCAGGGGAGATTACGCGCCAGCCCCACGCCATACCAAAGTTACCAAGCGTCGAACCAGACGCGCCCATATTATTGGCCGCTGTTGTCAATTCTTCTTGGTCACTGGTCATGGGCACTATCGTTTGTACTGGGCATGAAATATTAGGGCCGTTAAGTGCGTTATACCCGTCCCCCAGAGTTCCATCATAATAATCTCTATATTTATAATAATCGTTACCGTTGTAATCATAACGATACATTGTCCATGGTCCTTCGTGATCTTCGGTATCAAGCGGATTTTCTTCTGCTTCTACACAACCGTGCCATTGACCCTTTGCACTTGTGTCATATTCAAGGTCTTCTTCATCAATACCGTAGTGATTTTGCGTGTAAGGATTCATACCATTGTAATAAGAGGCATAAACATCATTTTCTGGTGGTACAACAAATTCCTCGCTGTAGACGTTGTCATCATGATCAAAGCCAAGCCCATAAGGTCCAACATTTACCGAACTGGCGTAAGGCACCATGCCAACACGCACAAATTCTGGATCACTAACACTTTCGAATAAGATATCAATAAAATTAATTGTTGAGGTTCTTAGGGTTCCAATATTATCGTTTGTTGCCATAGAGCCTGTGTTATCTAATACCAACACAACCTCAAGCCCGCGCACTTCACGTTGAACAATAGTTTCTGCCTCAACATCAATATCGTCAAAGCCAAAGATGCGCATAAAAGATGTTTCTACATTTGCACTCGCGCTCACGGTGAGTTCATCACCATTTAAAACAGCAGTAACATTAATTGTACGGCCAATACGACCTTCAGGATAGTTTGCGTCCATGAAAACATCAACTTTGTCTTGAATAACATCGCTATCTTCTGACCCACTAGCGGCGGCGGCCAAAGCAGCAGCATCAAGAGCGCTTGATAATCTTGCTTTCACCAAATAAGCCTGTGCCATATCAACAGAAATTCCAACAGAGGCCATCACCACAGGAATCATTAAACCAAATGCAACCGCAACGACACCGCGTTGATGGGTTAAATATTCTTTTAAATTCGTAAACATGATAAGGCCTTTCTTATTATTTTTTTTATTGACCAAATTTATTTTCTAATCACAATCCGAGCAGGGCACGGTGAGGCTTTTTCGACCGCGTAAAAATGAGCGTTCAACCATATCAAAACGATCGACAACGAAACTGCTAAACAGTGGTATATAAGCGTACTTCACGCTCACAACAACCACGCCCTCGCCTTCTTCGCCTAAGCCTATTGTTGTATTGAGCGCGGCATCAGAGGCAATCATATTGTCGGTTGCGCGCCACAACACTTCAGGCTCCAGCTCTTCATCAAATACAACGCTGGCAATATCATAGCCAAACTCATCTGTTGAATAAGGTTGAAGCGCAAGTTCTCCTGCGTCAATAACATCGTCAATAATTTGTAAATTAACGACTTCATTTCTTGTAATGAGATCACCAATAATTTGCGAGGCAGCTATTGTTTTTTGGTTAACGACAATCCCCTGCCCCAAATCATATACCGCCATTAACATAGCCATAAGAACAGGAAAAAGAATTGCCATTTCAAGCATGGATGCACCACGCTCATTTTCAATATATTTTTTATGATCTAAAATCTTATTCATCTTCAAACTCATACGGTTCAGTTTGCAACACAACAGTTGATAATAGCACACGCGTACCATCATTATTATTCGTTAGTAAATATTTCATCATTGGCGTTTTAATTTTGTAGGCATTCACAACGCGGATCATCACAACGTCACTAACGCCGCCCGGTGTGAACTCTTGATTATCAAGGTTACCCTCATCATCAAAGGAGACATCGTCGAAATCTTGTGCATCTTCGAATGAATCAACGGAAGTCACTTGGTATTGGATATCATCGCATTTAATAAAAACTGCAGCAAAGTTGCAAAGTTCATCACGAAATAAATCCTCTCCGCCGCCTTGTTGAACGGCGCCAGTACGCACTTGTCTCGCAGCTTCTTGGGTTGCGGCTTCTAGTAAGCTTTGTGACGAGAACATCAAGGCCATCTCGATAATACCAACAATCATTAGAATAAAAGGAATACCCACGAGTGCAAACTCAACCGCTGTGGCACCGTTTTCATCGTTCTTCCATCTATTTTTTGATTTGAAATTCATACTTATATCGCATTTACCTAAAATTGTTTCTATACCCAAAATGCAAAAGGCACGTCGTTTTCAAATAGAAAAGACATGCCCTTATAATTTTATGGTCACCTTATCATTTTACAAGAATAGGCTTTAAGGAACTCTTAAGAAATAAAGAATAACTTAATGTGCCTCATTCTGCTCTATGGGAAACCCATGAATGTCTAAATCTTTTAGGCCACTTACTTTTTCGCCCCAACGTTTCTCCATTTTCTTTTTTTGCTCATCTAAGCGCTTGAGTCGAGATTTACTTTTTTGACGTAAGATTGAGGCAATGAATGATGTTACGGCATAATTAATCAGATAACCCAAGGCCGCGGCGCTGTAGATTACGATGATTGTAATGGGGTTCGATAAATAATCAGCCAATGTATCGGCAGGCAGCGGACTTTTCCAGATATTCGCCAAATAATAAACGCACCCTGAAAAGTTCATTGCGCCAATGGTAAAGGTTTTATTCTTACCAACATCTTTATCCAAAAAGTAAGCGACAAAAGTTGGTAACATTCCAATAGCGAGCAATATTGCAGATTCCACGTACATGACCGTAAAGGCTAGAACAACCAGCAAAGAAATGAACATACGAAATGTTAAAATTTTCTTTTTCTTTGCTTTAACTTTTTTCTTTTTCTTTTTTGCCATCACATTATCCTTTTATGAAAGCCGCGTAGATTGAAATTAAAATAATAACGAATGATAGCACCATCGCAATAACGGAGGCGACTTGTTGACCTGTACGCACGCCATACACTTTACCCTTGGCTAATTCATGTTCAATTTTCTTTTCTTCGGCGACCAAGTCTTTGTATTTTTCAATCGCCTGATGGAAAGAGTTCAAATCTGTTTGATATATATGTGCATCGTCGAATATCTGTGCCATTGCTTTTAGGTCACCATCAATAGCGAGTGTTTTTATTTTTTCCTTCAGTTCACTACATTTTTTAGTGTCGTGAAATCTTTTAAAAACAGGATCTAAGCTTTTAAAAAACCATTTTCCAAGTGCGGGAAACTTTTCTAAATTGGCACGCTTTTGAATAGTCGCCATAACTTTTAACTGACCTA
>JALZUF010000105.1 GCA_023301785.1 Alphaproteobacteria bacterium
GATCTAAGTCGCATGTTTACATGGCGCATTCAGCATCAAGCTAAATTAAATCTAAGCAATTAAAAGTATTAGCTAAAAGAACCTAAAAGAAGAAAGAAGAAGAGGATCATCATGGCAGACGCAATCGAGGTGGATCTCCGTACAACGGAAGAAATCGAAGAAACCTACACAAAGACTTGCAAGACAGCTCAAGACCTCGACAACTCCATCTCGGCACACGTTAGATGGCGCACACAATATAGAAAATCCGTCGAAGGCCGGATAACCATGCTCGGACTCAACCCCACACATGAGGCAGCCACATACCTCAACATCGAGTGGGCGAAATTCGACCGGAAATGCAGGGACGTTCAAATCGGTCTTCAACTACTTATGGCCACAAACCCCGATTCATACGAGAAGACAATGAAAGGAGTAGAAACACAGGCCAAAGAATACGGTGAGCTGTCGGACAAAATGGCTAAAGTGCTCCAAAAACTAACACAGTTTAATCGAGACCCCACAGTAGCAGCAGCCGCAGCCCCCAACGCAAAGGAACCCAAAATCAAGAAAGAACTTTGCCCGGATCTACTCACCAAAGACACAACTCCTATAGAGTTCAGGAAGTTCCTGAGGGACTACAAAGTCTACTATAAGGAGTCATATATGGATAAGGCATCCTTAGAAGGTCAGCACCATTATCTTCTCAAATGCCTCGACGCAGAGTTGGGAGAGAGATTACTCGCAATCTCAGAACCCATCACTCCAATCTTCCCGGTGTTAGGCAACGCTAACATCAAGTCCTGCATATCAATTCTAGAAGAAGAATTTAACAGACGCTTCCCTGTTACAAATCGACGCAAAGACTTCTTCATGCAGAGCCAAGGCACACAACAGTTTACCGCATACATCGACAAGTTGCGGAACATGGCAGTTGAAGCCGACCTAGCAAGCGCAAACCCAGAAGATCTCATAGTCGTCATGGGAATCGTAGGGTGCAAAGAAGATGAACTACGAGGTGAACTGCAAAAACTCGAAGCACCAAAACTCGAAGACATCTTAAAACTAGGAGAAGCTTACGAAAGAAAAACCTTCGCGGAAAAAGGATTCACAGTCAAAGTGAATGCTGCCCCAGTCCACCAATCAGGGGGGGCTAGACAGAAACCGCAAGGCAACAAGCGCACCAATCCAAATGATGATCCCCAAAGACGGAAGGAAATAGAAAACATCATGAAAGGGAAGTGCTATAGGTGTGGCGAAGCACACCAAACAGACAAATGCCCAACGAAGGGCCAGAAAATCAACTGCACTTCGTGCAACAGAAGAGGGCACACAGAAAAAGCCTGCTACTCCAAGTTGCTGCAGAACAAGGTCTCCACCAACCAAGTCACCGCAGAACCAAAGGCATTGACATATCAACCAGAGGTTCAAACGAGGATGGTGAGGATCGACCAAGGTCCAGGAGCCTGTAGAGCATCCGAGCTCCCCACAGTCCAGCCACAATCAGTGGTGAACATAGATGGAAAGAACATCAATCTGGACGAACCACCAAAGCCCATTCCACCTATGTGGATGTGACTAAAAGGCTTGTACGGGGGACGAGCATTTCGGATAAAAGCAGTCCCTGACTCGGGTGCCCAAATGTCCCTAATTGGCACCCACATCGCGATAAAGTATCAGATACCCCTCAATAGGAATAATGTAAATTACAATGTGAGAGATGTCCAACAAAACTCAGTGAGTCATGGTGGCCAAGCAGACTTTGAAATATCTTCTAATGGTATCAGAACTGCAATCAGGGTCATTGTATCTTCACACATAGGAGACAATCTACTAATCTCCTACCAAGACCTACTGAAGTTCCAAGTCATCCCACCTAACTTTCCATACACTGTACTAGCATATAGTGTTACAGCCAGCACACTCGAGGGCCTCAAGTCCGAATTCAAGGATGTCCTCAGTGATGAGCTAAACCCAGTGCCTATGAAAACTTCCCACCCAATGACTATACACTTGAAAGACAATGCACAGCCACTCAAAATCTTCTCAGCCAGAAGAGTGCCCAAAAGATTTGAGGAACCAGCCAACAAAGCCATTCAAGACCTCGTCAGTAAAGGAGTCATTGTGGAAGTCAAGGAAGTCACACCATGGTGCAGCCCGGGATTTTTCGTTCCCAAACAAGATGGAAGGGTCAGACTGGTGACTGACTTCACATACTTAAACAAATATGTTGAACGGCCAGTCCATCCCTTCCCCTCTACAAGAGACATCTTGCAAGCTATCCCTCACGATGCAGTTTACTTCTTAAAACTGGATGCTGTGCATGGATATTTTCAGCTTGCACTATCAGAAGACAGCTCATATCTGACTACTTTCCTACTTCAACAAGGCAAGTACAGGTATCTCAGAGCTCCCATGGGATTAAATGCTTCATCTGACGAGTGGTGCTGTCATTCAGACAGCATAATATCTGGACTCCCATGGGCCAGGAAAATTGTCGACGATACCTTGATCTGGGGTTCAACTCTCGAAGAATTACATGACAGAGCAAGGATCGTACTGACTAGATGCAGGGAGACGAACATAACGATCTCTCTGAAGAAGATGGAAATGGGAAAGGAAATTACTTTCGCCGGGCATGTCATCAGCCAAAATGGTATCAGACCGGACGACAGAAAATATCAAGCTATCGCTGAATTTCCTACACCAACCAATGTATCTCAGCTAAGATCATTCCTAGGTCTGGCGAACCAACTCACTGCGTTCGTCCCAGATCTAGCTCACATGACAGCAGCCATTAGACCTCTCCTCAAGAAAGGAACAGCCTGGACATGGACGGAAGACATGCAAGAGGAGTTCGAGAGAATAAAACTGCTGCTCACAACTACAACCACTGTAAAGCCTTTCAACCCAGGGCTGGAATCCATCATAATGACTGACGCCTCAAGACTCTTTGGCATAGGCTTTGCCCTGCTGCAACCATTGCCAGAAGACAAGTGGTCACTCATACAATGTGGATCAGCCTCACTAACTCCGACTCAGGGCCGATATGCCACGATCGAGTTAGAATGCATGGCAATCCAGTGGGGAATTCAAAAGTGTAGTTACTACTTGAGAGGTCTGCCAACATTCGAAGTTTGGACAGACCACAAACCCCTCATCGGCACATTTCACAAAAGCATTTGTGACCTGGAAAACCCAAGGTTGATGAGAATGAGGGAGAAGATCATGGAATACAATCCAGTGGTAAAATGGGTCCCAGGCAAGACCCACTACATTGCAGATGCATTATCAAGAAGCCCGTTATTCGAAACAAACGAGGAAGAATATACAGTATCCTGCAACTATGTGAGTGTCCAGTCTGCCTGGGAGGAGATCAAAGAGGGTGCCAAGACCGAAGAATACGAAAATATCATCAGAGCAGTCGAATCTGGGGTATCATCACTTGCATCTTCACAATACAAAACATTGCTCCATCGCATCTCAATTCGACCAATCGAAGACATAAACATGCTAGTACTAGACAGTACAAGGTTAATCATCCCACAGCCAAGCCAGAAAGCAGTTTTGAGAGAGCTACATCGAGCTCACTCAGGAATGCAGAAAACTTACGCAACTGCATTAAAATTCTACTACTGGCCAGGAATGAAAAACTGTATCCGCACTTTTGTTTCTCACTGCAAAATATGTCAAAAGCATGCTTCGTCTCTTCCTCGACAAATCGTAGTCGGAAATTCTCCTTC
>JALZUF010000106.1 GCA_023301785.1 Alphaproteobacteria bacterium
CGGCAACAGCAGCAACAACCAAGCCTTGCATCCACGGGTATGAGCCCTGTAGGAAGGTTCCAAGCCCTGCAGCAAGTCTGCAAGCCCTGTTGCCAAAGGTATGAGCTCCTCAGCCAAGCCCTCAGACACAACGACAGCAGCAACAACCAAGCCTTGCTTCTACGGGTATGGGCCCTGTAGCCAAAGCTATGAGCCCAGCAGCCAGGCCCTCATGCATCATCTATGACGACCGCAGCATATACCAAGACCTGAAGCCACTGGAATGAGCCTTTTAGCAGTTCAACGAGCCCTGTAACCATGAGCCGTCACCCACGTCTACAGCAGCAACAACCGAGCTTTGTATTGGGGATGATTATCCTTAGATAATATCCACGGAACGGTATCGAAATAAGACCCTGAGACGTGTAGTTTCTTAGATCGACTGACGATCTCTTCAACATATATTTCTATCCGTACAAACATCATTATAGAAAAGGAAAGCCGAGCGAGCACGCCCGGCTAGCATAGGTATAGTAACGTACATACATATGTATCATATACATAGAGGAATAGGAACGCACATATACAAATAATGATGCTTGACATAAACGGAACTTACAAAGCCTCTTCACTGGCTTTGTAACGTCCCCAACATCACCCCCCGTTTTTCAAAGCCGAAGGGTAGAGGCTGGGATAGAAATAAAACACACAATCACTAAAGAGTCACAACACTGAAGGCTCACTAGAGTACTTCACACTTGGCTCATAAAAATAAAGTCACTGTCTTTACACCAGGCCTCTTGTCGGCTTAACCGTCTTTCAAGGAGTGCCTGAGTAAGTGGAAAGGGGGGAGCCACTCCTGGGCTCCTCTCGAGCTGTACGAAAGGACCCCACTCGTGAGGCGGGCCTCGACAGCCTAACATGTCGCCAGGCCTCGTCGGACGAAGAGCTCCGCCGAGGATTCCACAAAGCAGCTGTCCCAGGAACGTTGGACCCGGACTCGATCCAATCGCGCTGGGCCTGGGTCAGGGGACGCACCCTATGCCTGTCCCAAGAAGGCATGTCCTCCGGAATCCCTCGAGGACGAAGGTAGTAGGGGAGATCCAACTCCGAGATCTCTGTCGGCGTCATTGACATCTCCGAATCCACTGAGTCCACCCGATGCATGGCCACGTTGTTGGGATGCTCCTCAGGCCAGGTCACCTCGTGCATGGTGCCCGGACGAACCGGCACCGCCCCGGAAGGAACCACTGAAGAGGAAGGAAGAGGCCGAAGCTCCCTTAGCTCCGCCACAAGTCGATCCACTTGCTCCTGAGACAGAGGAGGCACCCGAGGAATCAGGCCAGTCGTCCAATCTCCCTTGAGACCGGGAAGAAGTAGGGAGAAGCATTTAGCCAGAATTTTCCCCCGACAGGCCACAAAGACCAAGGCAACGCTCAAGAACGCCAAAGAGGAAGATGTGAGGGCCCAAATCCAGAAGTGATTTGAAGTAGGTACCCAAGGAGCCATCTGTCCCAATTCCTCCCCCCCCCGTACGAGAGCGTTGTAGTCCACCTGGTCAAAGTGGGATAGGGCTTCTGAAATCATATCAGAAGAGTTAGAAAAAAGATCTAACAACCCAACTGGAGGAGAAAAAGTAGAGATTATGTCAGGAATACGGATTTGAGGGTCGAAGGCAGCCACAAAAGTAACGCCCTGGATGTTGAACACACACCCAGGTTCAATGTTTATCACTTTTAACGAACTGACTTCCAATTGGCTGGATTTTAGACCACATGTTAGAGCCCCAGACACTGACTCATTGCTGTAGGCCAAGAAGGCAGTAGAGTTCAATCTCTCCAACAAAAAGTTTTGAGCCAAAAATGTTACTGGGCAGGCCTTAAATATAACCTCAGCCAAACCACGAAAAATGGCACACAGGCAGCACTGACCGACATCGGTAATTGAAACACTTGGGTAATGGCACAAAACACTGTGTCCAACATGTTGACAAGCATGCAATTGAGAATGGTATATCGGCACGAAAGCGTCTTTTGCCCTGTTAATGGCCACTAATGTCTCTCGTGGTTGGACCCTCACTAAATGATTCCCCAGGAAGAAAGGTAGAGAGTGGTAATGGTAAAGAGCAAAGTTTGAGTAGTCATTAATCGGAACAATGGGAATGTCTATGATAACATGTACCACCCCAGATTCAGCATAAAATGACACTGGAAGCTGGAACACTTGAGAGAAGGAATGAAATACTGTCTCAAACCCCCTGTTAAATGCGGCTTCCCTGAGAGAGATAAATTCCTGCTCTACCACATCCTGATGCACTAAGTCAAAGGATAAATCACCGTCAAGCAGAGCTCGAAGCCCCGCAAAATATCGATCTGCTGTGGCTGATAAGTCCAAAACAGCACTCTCAATGATTATCAAATGATTCATATTTACCATAGCACTGTCTAGCATAGAAATAGCACCCCGTAGCTTCTTAAAGTTTTTGGTTAATTTCGCAGTATCATTTGTAATGCAGGACATCAATCTCACCAAATCATTCTGTCGTGATTGCATCTCACCAACTGTCCCTCGTAAAGTTTCCACATCATAGAGGGCGGCAAGTCCAATGCCAATACCCAGAACCGCTCCCAACTGACGTTTGTTCCTCGACACTGGTGAGGAGGAGAAGAATGATTGATACTCGTCATGACGGAGTTGGATGCCCTGCACTGTCGCCTGAAGCCTTGCCAAAGATGAACTCGTCCCAAACAAACCATCCGTGTGATTGGCCGACCGAAGAGTTCCATCCAGCAAGTTCAGATACCAGTCGAAGTTGGTGAAGTTGACCTCCACTCCCATCTTTGCATGTGACACATGTCCATAGAAATCTGCTAGTCTGACAAAGGACTGGGAAGCTTTAGAAGCTCCAAGTCCCAACAAGGAAGAGAAGAAAACAAAAAAGAAAACAGAAAGCAACATGTTGAATTCAAATTATTTTGTTTTCCTTGCACTTGCCCAACACCTGCTCGGCAAAGCTATTTGAGGGACTGATATCCCTTCCCTAGCTGCAGCCGCTCTTGTAGTGCGACGCTCAGGCTGTGCAGCCGGGCCAGGCCCAGCCACAGGTGGGCCTGCCGGCACGGGCAGTGGGTCCTCCGTGTCGTCATCCGACTCCGAGCAAGATTCTATGTAGGCAGTGAAGTCTTCCTCAGCAGAGTAATGTTGAACCGGCCGGCTCTCATCTTCTTCATCCAAGCACCTGGCCTGGGTGGTAGCTGCACGTCGTGCAGGTGCAGCAGCAGGCTTTCCTTCATCAGTAGAAAGCTTGACCATCTCATCATTGACCGAAAGCAGGCGGACCCGGTCAACATGAACTAAAATTGGCTTAGAGTAGGGTGAAGCACGGACAAGAAGGTTCAAATTTCCCACCTTCTTAATTATCTCAAATGACCCGCGCCATTTCTTAAAGAATTTGGGATTCACCCCTCTAGGCACCTTAGGAAAATGTACCAGCACTTTTTCCCCAACAGAGAACTCTCGTTCGACAGCTTTCTTGTCATGGTATTTCTTCCTAGCATCACTCGCTAAAGACATGTTATTTTCGGCATTCTTGTA
This sequence comes from Alphaproteobacteria bacterium, assembly GCA_023301785.1. Taxonomy (GTDB): domain Bacteria; phylum Pseudomonadota; class Alphaproteobacteria; order Micavibrionales; family Micavibrionaceae. The sequence goes on from JALZUF010000106.1 coordinate 3,574, forward strand.
CGCGTACTGAAGATTGCGAAAAGCATCATCTACATATGATTCCCCATATAATTTGCGAGGCGACTCCAAATTAAAAATGGGCAATCTAGGAGAGTGCAAATAGGTCAAGAAAAAGGGTGACTCCTGAGTCGCCCTCTGGACATGACAATTAAATGCCATCATCATAGCCGGCAGCAACTCCTCCCAGTCAAGGGTGTTAGAATTGTCCAGCATAGAGCTCAAATACCTTATCATCGTCTTGTTATAAGTCTCAGCCTGGGCATTAGACTGAGGATGATAAGCACTGGTGGCCTGGTGGTCCAGCCCAAGATACTCGCATAACAGCTTCATGGTAGAATTTAAAAATTCCTTACCCCTATCAGACACGATAGCCATAGGGACCCCATGACGACAAATCCAGCTCTCGAAGAAAGCTTTTGCCACACTGTTAGCAGTCTTGTCCGGGATAGCCACCAGCTCAGTATATTTGGAGAAAGCATCCGTGATGACCATAATATATTTGTGACCCGCCGCCGATCGGACACGGAGAGGGCCAAATAGATCCATATGTACCCTGACATTGGGCTCAGACAAAGCAGGCAAGGGCTGCAAAGGCGAAGAAGAAGGTTGGCGTCCGGCCAACTCCTGACATCTGAAACACTTAGAAAGAGCATCGTTAACATCATAAGTGATTCCGGGCCACCAGTAGCCCAACTCGATGCGATCCACTGTCCGCTGTCTACCACTGTGCCCACTCATAGGGGAACAGTGAGCCGCCTCAATGACCATCTCTTTGAGGGAATCTGGGCAAAAAAGAACAGAGTGATTCAAACCACCATGCCTAGAAAGTCGGACCCAGAGCAAATTTTTCTCCACAAAACAATCTTTTGAAAGCCGCTCAATTTTCGTCTTGTAAGCGTTGGAGCTTTTGGGAGGGAAGGATTTATTATTTAAAAAGGATCGAATGTCAGTAATTAGATGGTCATTTTTTTGGGCCAGAAAAACAGATCCTGACTCATCAGACATCGAAAAAATAAATCGATCCAAAGGAGAAATCTCCTCAGATTTCACCAAATTACCCTGGGAAGCTGCAGGAACATTGCGTGATAATGCATCAGCAGCCGTGT
>JALZUF010000107.1 GCA_023301785.1 Alphaproteobacteria bacterium
GTTTTATAAGTGTTTGATTCACTAAGCGATAAACTAGGCGGCATATTCGACGGACTTCGGGGCAAAGGCTCTTTGAAGGAAGATGATGTGAACAACGCTGCGCGCGAGATTCGCGTTGCTTTGCTTGAAGCTGATGTCGCCCTTCCCGTTGTTAAAGAATTCATCGAAATTATTAAAGAGCGCGCAATCGGCGCGGAAGTCACAAAAGGCGTAAACCCTGCACAACAAGTCATCAAAATCGTCCATGACACGATGGTTGAAATGCTGGGTGGAGCCGAAGCGGAAGAGCTTAAAATTGATGGCGCCCCTCCTTCTGCTTTCCTTATGGTTGGTTTGCAAGGATCTGGTAAAACAACATCGACTGCCAAAATCTCTAAATTCCTGACCGACAAGCGCAATAAGAAAATCCTTATGGCCTCGCTCGACACGCAACGCCCTGCCGCGCAAGATCAGCTTGCAGTATTAGGTGAACAAACAGGCGTAAGCACCTTAGAAATCATCAAAGGTCAGTCTCCGATTGATATTACAAAACGTGCGATGGAAGAAGCCCGCCTCGGTGGTTACGACATCGTCATGCTCGACACTGCAGGTCGCCTCTCTATTGACCAAGAACTAATGGGCGAAGTCGCCGAAATCTCTAAAATCGCAAAACCAACCGAAACACTTCTCGTTGTTGATGCAATGACAGGGCAAGACGCCGTAAACGTCGCATCCGAATTTGACGAAAAAGTCGGCATTACTGGGATCATGATGACCCGTATTGACGGTGACGCCCGTGGCGGTGCCGCAATGTCAATGAAGGCCGTAACAGGCAAGCCTGTTAAACTTATGGGGACTGGTGAGCAATGGGACAAGATTGAGCCCTTCCACCCTGACCGTATCGCTGGACGTATCCTTGGTATGGGTGACGTTGTGTCCTTGGTTGAAAAGGCGCAAGAAAACGTCAACGAAGAAGACGCCGCCGAAATGGCAGAGAAGTTTAAAAAAGGTCAATTCGACTTTAACGATCTTCTAAAGCAAATGCGTCAAATGACAAAAATGGGCGGCGCTGGCGCTCTCATGAAAATGATGCCGGGTCTTGGTAAAATGGCCAAAGCCCTAGAAGGCAACGACCTTGCCGAAAGCACATTAAAAAAACACGAAGCCATCATCCTATCGATGACTTTGAAAGAACGCGAAAAACCATCTTTGATGAATGCCTCCCGTAAAAAGCGTATCGCTGTCGGGTCTGGTACAACGGTTCAAGAAATCAACAAGCTGTGTAAACAACAACAGCAGATGGAAACCGTCATGAAGAAGATCAAAAAGATGGGCATGGGCGGCATGATGAAACAGATGAAAGGTCTGATGGGCGGTAAAGGTGATGAGCTTGAGATGATCTCAAAATCTATGGACCCCGAAGCCCTCGCTTCCGACATGATGAGCGAAGGCCCACTTGGCGCAAATCCATTCGACGACGCAGGCAATATGGCTGGCGGCGCAACCACAATGCCTGGCCTTGCTGGCTTAGGCGGCGGTATGGGTGGCATGGGAATGGGTGGTCAAATGCCTGGAATGCCTGCCCGCGGCGGATCAAAGAAAAATCGTAAACCTAAGAAAAAGAAGAGATAAGTAAAATGAGTATCACTGAAGACAACACAAATAACACAACAAATTTTACAGGCACTTTTGCCGAAGCTGTATCTATAGTTGAAGATCAAGGTTGTAGCCTGACGTTAGATCTTGGTGGTTACCAAGGTAACATGACATATACGATACAGCCATATGAAGAAGGCGATTTCGAAGACGCTGCAACAATCGATATGAGCACATCATCAGGCGTAATTCCAACAGTAATGTTAGGTTTTTGTATGAGAGCAGAACCTGCAAAAGTTATTGAAACAAAAGACGCAACACCAACAGTAACTGTCATACCAACAGCATACTCAACCATAACAGCTGGACAAAGAAATTCCGCTCCTGCCCTAACGGCAGCAGCATAACAAACATTTTAACTAAAACTTAAAGGAGAACTAAAATGGCACTATCAATGAGACTATCAAGAGGCGGACGTAAATCCCGTCCATTCTACCGTATCGTCGTAGCAGACAAGCGTATGCCACGTGACGGTCGTTACATCGAACGTTTGGGTACATACAACCCACTATTGGCTAAAGATGACGCAAACCGCGTGACGCTAAACGAAGACCGTATCAAACATTGGCTTGGTGAAGGTGCAGAAGCATCTTACCGTGTTGCTGTGTTCCTAGGTAAAGCGGGTATCGCCCCAATGCCAGCAACACCAAACAATCCTAACAAAGGTAAGCCATCTGAAAAAACGAAGATGCGTATTGCTGATAAGGAAGAAAAGAAAAAAGCACAAGCTGAAGCCGCTGAAGCTGCTAAAGAAGAAGAAAAAGCTGCTGCCGCTGCTGCTAAGGAAGAAGCGAAAGCCGCTGCCGAATCTCCTGCTGAAGAAGCTGCTCCTGAAGCACCAGCTGAAGAAGCAAAAGCCGATGACGCTGCACCAGCAGAAGCTGAAGCACCTGCTGAAGAAAAGAAAGACTAATCTTGTCGCGAATATGTGTAGCGAAAATAGCAACGGCGCACGGCATCAAAGGCTTTGTGAAATTGCACGTTTTTGCGGATGATCCACAACTCGCGAACGGCATATTATTTACAAGTGAGAGCGGCGATAAAACGCTCTCACTTAAATTAAAAAATGCAACGGCCAAACATTGGCTAGCAGAGGTCGAAGGTATTTCCGACCGCAACGACGCCGAAAAACTACGCGGCACAGAACTCTATATCAATAAAGACCTCCTCCCCGAAGCAAACAAAGACGAATTCTATATCGCTGACCTCATAGGACTCAGCTGTATTGATAACGCTCAAAAACATATCGGAAAAATTATTGCCGTTGAAAACTTTGGCGCCAGCGATCTTCTTGATATAAAACCAGAAGGAAGCGAAAGCTTCTACCTCCCCTTCACTGATGACACTATCTTGGAAATCACAGACACCACCGTGACGATTGAAATCCCCGAAGGATTATTAGATGACGCATGATGATGACGACAAGCTCGTATCCGTCGGCGTCTCTTTCAACAGCTTTCAAGCACAGGTTATAAAGACAAAATTGGAAGCAAATGACATTCACTGTTTTCTATTCGATCAAGAAAGCTTTAACGCCATGTCACACCTCAGCCTCGCCATCGGCGGCATTCGCATCATGGTGCTACAAAGCGATTTAGAAGACGCAAAAAATCTTATTGCCGAAGCTCAAACAGAAATCGAAATCTCTAAAGATTAAAGCCCAATAGGCACCATTCCTGTGTTTCTTGAAACATCTCGCGTTGGAACTCTATCATTTACAATTAATTTTACAGCCTCAAGAGGCGCAATACTGTCGCGCTCCACAACCTTTGCAACGTCAAGCGCTGCCAATGCGGTGGCATCAGCCTTAGAATAACCATCTCGCTGAATAGCAACAGTAGCAATATCAAAGTACAAGTCGTATACAGGATTCTCGTCATCATTTGCTGTCGGTGTATACGCCAACTTGTCCATAACACTCGGCATAAAGGCAAAGCGTTGTCCGTCTGTTGTTTTCGCGATAAGACTCAGGTCATCAGGCAAAAAGCTTGCGACACTTTCTGAAGAAGCCAACGTCTGAAACACCCGATCAAGGGCTTCTTGATCACTTGTTACTGCATATCCAAACACCGCATCTTCATGCTTTTCTCGCCCAATAAGAACCGCCACTAATTTTGCTGCCTTATCAGGGTTTTTCCCTTCCGGATCTACAGACTTTAGCAAAAAGTCAAATCCAATTTGATACTCAGGATCGTTTAGCTCTGGTTGATAGACAAGCCCCATGAATGCATCTCTTGCTTGTGTAACGGCGCTCTGCAGTCTCGTTGGCACAAATGCCTCTTTAACCATGTCGACATCTACATTCGTACTTAAAAGACGCTCTTCACTTTTAAGAGCTTGTTCAGTTACGAAACTTTTGAAAGTTGCATCTCCCCAACCATTTGACGCATTGGAAACAACCAACGCTGCAACGCGGCGCGCTAAAGGTTTATTAAGCCCATCCCTTACTCTCAAAAGGTCAGCCAACTCATCAAACGTCGCTTTATGATCTTCTGTAGAGCCCGCAGATGGGGTATTTGCCGCCACAGCGTCCCTTACAAACTTAAGTCGTCTTTCTTCTTGAAAATGAAAATGTGTTGATCTTGACGCGCTAGTAATCGCTTCACCCAGCCCACTCGCTAAATTTCCTACACTACTAACAAATGCCTGTGTTGCTTCGTTTGACCTAAATCCCATTGCGTATCCCTTTTCCAATAATTGAAAGGAAAACTAACCCTGAAAATTAAATATGTCAATTACTTTGTGGGTGTTATTTAACATCCAACGATCGCACAACATCATTAGTCGGAGCAGTTACTTGAGAAGCAAGTGCCGTGTCTACTAAATACTGCCTGCTTAAACCATCGGTGATACGCAGGCCCTGCGCCGCTTTTTCAATCTGCCCACTTGCTAATGACACACTATCATCATCAGAAAACCCCACCTCCAAAAATCTCTGCTGAACAGCAATAAAGCTTTTAACGTAACTGTCAGCTTCAAAAATTTTAGGTCTAAACTGATTTGCACTACGTCCTTCTGGAAGGTATGCCAATCGATCACCTTGTTTATTAAGCGCTACAATACTCGTATCCTCTGGGACAACACTCATAACACCGTTTTCTTCAATAGAGCTAAGAAGCGTCTCAACGGCTGCTTGCTGACCTATAGGCTCGTACCCCAAAGCGGAATGCTCTGCAATTTGACGGCCAATCAATACCGCCGCCAATTTCTTTGCGCGTTCTTTATCCGTGCCATAAACATCAAGTTTATCAGTCAAGCTTTCAAAATTTCTCTTATACTCGAATGTATCTCCCATACCTTTTAACGGCACATAATTCCATCCATAGTAAGCATCTTTTAAACGCGTGCCCGCTTTACTTAAAACCTCTGACACTTCTGACGGTGCAAAAACATTATTAATTTTTAGGATATCCAAATCACATTTGTCTTTTTGTCTCTCATCACCAAGGGCATGACGCGCAATTTCACTCTCTCGATCACCCCATGGTGGTGGCTCTTCCATGCTTCGGTCTTTCATCGCGATTGTGATTGCCGCTGCTCTCTCCGCTGTAACCTGACCCAACCCGTCACGGTCTTTAAACAAATCAACCAACCCTTCAAATGCCACGCGATATTCTTCAGCAGATTCATCCGTAGGCGTATAATTCGCCACATCGCTCCGAATTTGCACAATGCTTTGCGTATACTCTTGCTGTGCAGCCATGTTCGCTGCTGTAAAATGATGTCCGTACATAGTTTTATCCTTTTTTATTTATGTTAACAAAAACCATCCTCAAGAATATGTCAATGATTTTATGTATCCCATATTGCGAATAACCAAGTTTTAGGGCTATAACACTCGCATGAGCAAACTTCACATCAACCTCCTCACCCTATTTCCCGATATGTTTCCGGGAATGTTGGGGCAATCCTTGGCCGGCAAAGCTTTGGAACGTGAAGATTGGAGCTTCGAGACTATTAACATCCGCGATTTCGCCACGGACAACCACAAAACCGTAGATGATACCCCCTATGGCGGCGGCGCAGGCATGGTCATGCGTGCAGATGTAGTAGAACAAGCTCTATTGTCGATTGGAAGCGGCCATAGCGAGCCTGCTCGCCTGAGGCAAAATAAAGAATCACGTAAAATCTACCTTTCCCCCCGCGGCAAAGTCCTCAACCAAGCCTTAGCCAAAGAACTATCCCAAGAACAAAGCCTTACCCTTCTCTGTGGCCGTTACGAAGGTGTCGACCAACGCGTCCTTGATGCCCACGACTTCGAAGAAATCTCAATCGGTGATTACGTCCTATCTGGCGGTGAACCCGCCGCAATGATCCTTATGGATGCGTGCATTCGTCTTATTCCTGGTGTCATGGGCAACGATGATACGGCGGATAATGAAAGCTTTGGCATTAACACGGGCGGCCTTCTTGAGTACCCCCATTATACCCGTCCCGCGCAATGGACAGATGCCAATAATACGACCCACGATGTTCCCGAAGTCCTAAAAAACGGCGATCACGCCAAAATCGACGCGTGGCGCCAAGAACAAAGCGAAAAGATCACAAAGGCCGTACGGCCAGACTTGCTTAAAAAATAGCCCAAAAATATCAATAAACCCCAATAATTACTTGCATTTTGAGCCGTCTCGCCCTATAAACAGCAAAGTTTTTATAGTTAAAACGAAAAAGAAGCTGCCTTCTGACTATGTCAGTTGATTATCGAGCCTCACCCAATGTATTAAAAATTAAGGATAATAACATGAATACATTAGAAAAATTTGAAGCCAAACAAACAGAAAAATTCCTAACAGAACACACAATCCCAGAATTTGGTCCTGGTGATACAGTTCGTGTTAACGTTAAAATTCGTGAAGGTACACGTGAGCGTGTTCAGGCATACGAAGGTGTATGTATTGCGCGCTCTGGTAAATCTGGTCCAAACGCCAGTTTCACTGTTCGTAAAATCAGCCTTGGTGAAGGTGTTGAACGTGTATTCCCACTTATGTCTCCTCGTATCGATTCAATCGAAGTTGTTCGCCACGGTTCTGTCCGTCGCGCGAAACTTTACTATCTTCGTGATCGTCGTGGTAAATCTGCACGTATCTCTGAAAGAACAACTGGCCACGGTATGGAAGTTGTTGATGTAGAAGAAAAGAACAAAGTGTCTAAGACTGAAAAAGCTAAAGACAAAAAAGCGAACAAAAAAGCACAAAAAGCTGAGAATAAAATTGCAGCTGATAAAGCAAAAGCTGAAAAAGCTGCTGCGAAAGAAGCTGAAAAGAAAGCAAAAGAAGCTGAAGCCGCTGCTGCCGAAGCGCCTGCCGAAAGCTAAGCCGTTAAGTTATAAGCTTAACAAACGCTTTTATCTCGCTAATAGAACAATAAAAAACCTCGTGTCATCCGATACGAGGTTTTTCTTTTATTATATTTAATTACTGATTATCGCATACCGCAACTTAGCCCTGCTGTTACAGTATTTGTAGGCGTTATAACCGCGTGAGTACAACCAACTGTCACAGGCTCTTGCCCCTCAAGCTCAATCGTAATTTGACCATCATGCGTTGAGATATCTGTATTTGCTGGCACAACACC
>JALZUF010000108.1 GCA_023301785.1 Alphaproteobacteria bacterium
CACGAAATGGCACCCGATCGGGCTGTCTTACGTGCCGCCGAACTAGCTGGTGTTACAGAATTCTTAAAAGAGTCACAAGCTGGGCTAGATACCCAAGTTGGTGAACGTGGTGAAGCTTTATCTGGTGGACAGCGCCAAGCCGTCGCGATTGCGCGTGCTATGCTATATGATCCGCCTGTACTTATCTTGGATGAACCAACAGCATCAATGGACCCTGCGTCTGAAAACCGTCTGCGTAAGCGTCTACACCATGTGACTGAAGGGCGTACAACGTTGCTTATCACACACAAAGGATCAATGCTGACATTGGTTGATAAACTTATTCTATTGGATCGTGGTAAATTAATTGCTTTTGGTCCGAAAGACGAAGTTATCCGTAAATTACAAGGCCGCGAATATGGAACGGCTGCTGAAAAAACAGATGTATAAGGCTTAAAGAAATGCTTGGAAAAAAGAAAAAACCAATTAAAGAGATCAAAGGTACAGATCAAAACCTAGCGAACGCTATGCAACAGCAAGCGCGCGAAGGTATGACGGATGCCGAACGTGCCGCCGATGATAAGAAGCTATGGCTCTCTGAACATATGAAGCGCGTACAGGCACATGGTGAACGCTTCTTCGATACAGATGAAGATTTACCATTATCATCGCATCTATTGCTTTTCTTTATCTTGGGGTTCTTTGCTCTTTTCTTTATTTGGGCAAGTTTTGCTAAATTGGATGAAGTGACACGTGGTGACGGAACCGTTATCCCTAAAAGTGATATTCAAAAAATATCATCGCTTGAGGGTGGTATCGTTGACGAATTCTTTATTAAAAAAGGCCAAGAAGTTAAAAAGGGCGATATCCTTGTACGTCTTTCTGATATTGCGGCCTCCTCTGATCTTGGATCAAACGAAGCACGTTATTTAGGTCTTTTAGCAGCTGTTTCAAGACTTCAGGCTGAAGTTGAAGGACGCCTTCCTAAGTTTCCAGATGATGTCATGAAGGGCGCCCCGCAGGCGGTAACTGAGGAAATGAACGCCTATCGTGCAAACAAAGACCAAATTGCCAGCCAAACATCTATTATGGAGCAGCAAAAATCTCAACGTTCCCAAGAACTGAGTGAGCTTCAAATTCGTGCGAGTGATATTCGTGGCCAATTAGGTTTGGTACGCGAAGAGAAATCAATGGTTGAACCTCTTGTTGCTAAAGGATCGGCACCGCGTATGGAGCTGTTGCAACTTGACCGTCAGATTAAAGAAAAACAAACAGAGTTAAACGGTGTCTTGTCGGCTATCCCTCGTGCGCGCTCTGCTATTGGTGAAGCAAATGCCCGTATTCGTGAAGTAAAGTCTGCTTCCAAAGCGCAAGCTCAAACTGAGTTATCTGCAAAGAATATTGAGATGCAGGCAATTAAACAGGGCCTTGCAGGCTTACAAGATCGTAAGACTCGTGCAGATATTAAATCCCCTGTAGATGGCTATATTAAAGAGCTAAAAGTTTATACTGTTGGTGGTGTTGTTCAACCAGGGCAAGAGTTTATTGAAATTGTGCCGAAGGATGACCAGCTTTTGGTTGAAGCCAGAATTAACCCGAAAGATATTGCGTTCTTATACCCTGAACAAGCGGGTATCGTGAAAATTACGGCCTATGATTTTGCGATCTATGGTGGTCTTAAAGGTAAAGTGGTTGCGATTTCTCCTGATGCTGTGACCAACGAAGAAGGCGATAGTTTTTATATGGTGACAATCTTAACGGAAGAAAGTGCCTTACAACGTAAAGGTGAAGTTCTACCTATTATTCCTGGTATGATTGCGTCTGTTGATATTTTGACGGGCGAAAAAACCGTGATGGAATATCTGTTGAAACCATTTATTAAAACCCTCAATAACTCACTGAATGAGCGCTAGACAGCTATCAGCTTAAGCGTTAAAACAGTGGTTATGGAAGCAAGACAAACGACAAATCAGATGATTAAAATTACCCTCCCCGATGGTGCTGTACGTGAGTATGAAGCAGGCACAACAGGTTTAGACATTGCGAACAGCATTTCCAAGTCTTTGGCTAAGGCGTGTATTGCTGTGCGTATTGATGGTGAACTTTCTGATCTGACGTTACCGATTGAGCATGATGTATCTATCGCGCTTGTTAAGCGTGAGAATAACGAAGCGTTAGAAATGATCCGTCATGATGCCGCGCACGTTATGGCTGAAGCGGTGCAAACATTATTCCCTGATTGCCAAGTCACTATTGGTCCAGCAATCGACAATGGTTTCTATTATGATTTCGCGCTTCCTAAAGAAGCTGCTCCTCTTAGCACAGAAGATTTTCCTGCGATTGAAAAACAAATGCGTAAAATTGTTGAGCGCAATTCTGCTTTTGTCCGTGAAGTGTGGAACAGAGACGACGCGATTAAATATTTTAAAGCTAAGGGTGAAAATTATAAAGCCGAACTGATCGAAGATTTACCAGAGGCTGAGGATATCAAAATATATCGTCAAGGAGCCAAAGAACAAGGTGAAAACGGTTGGCTTGATTTATGTCGCGGCCCGCATATGCCATCAACAAAACACGTTGGGAATGCTTTTAAATTAATGAAAGTAGCTGGCGCGTATTGGCGTGGAGATTCAAATAACGCAATGCTTACACGTATTTACGGTGCAGCATGGCGCGATCAAAAAGAATTAGACGCGCATCTGACACAATTGGAAGAAGCCGAAGCTCGCGATCACCGTAAGCTAGGAGCAGAAATGGATTTATTCCATATGCAATCCGAAGCGCAAGGTTCCGTGTTCTGGCATCCGAAAGGCTACACAATTTATAATCAGCTTGAGGCCTATGTACGTCGCCGTTTAGAAGATGACGGTTACAGCGAAGTACGTACACCGCAATTAATGAATTCAAAGTTTTGGAAGCAATCAGGTCATTGGCAAAAGTACCGTGAAGATATGTTTGTGGTACCAGACGTTGTGCCTAACAATAATGAAGATGGCCCTATCTATGATGAAGAGCCAAAAGAATTTTTAGCGTTAAAGCCAATGAATTGCCCCGCGCACGTTCAAATTTTTAACCAAGGTATTAAATCATATCGTGATCTTCCTATTCGTTTGTCTGAATTTGGTTGTTGTCACCGTAATGAAGCGCACGGCGCACTGCATGGTATGATGCGCCTGCGTCAGTTTGTTCAAGATGATGCGCATATTTTTTGCCGTGAAGATCAAATCTTAGAAGAGTCAGTGAAATTCTTCAAACTTGTTCAAGCGATGTACAAAGATCTTGGTTTTGAAGATTATAAAATAACATTTGAAACACGTCCTGAGCTTCGCATTGGCTCAGACGAGATGTGGGATAAAGCCGAAGTTGCACTTGAAAATGCACTTAAGGAAATGGGCTTTGATTACGAGGTATGTGAGGGCGATGGCGCGTTTTACGGCCCTAAAGTTGGCTTTATCATTCGTGATGCCATTGGTCGTGAGTGGGGTTGTGGTACGCTTCAGCTTGACTTTAACTTGCCTGAAAGGCTTGATTCAAATTACATCGCCGAAGATGGTAGTAAACAGCGCCCTGTTATGCTTCACCGCGCCGCTCTTGGTGCGTTAGAACGCTTTATCGGGATTATGATTGAAAGCTATGCGGGTAAATTGCCGTTATGGATGCAACCTGTTCAATGTGTTGTGGCGACGATTACGGGTGATGCTGACGCGTACGCGCAACAAGTTTGTGAAGATCTAAAAGCGCAAGGTATTCGTGCCGAGTTGGATATTCGTAATGAAAAAATTAATAAAAAAGTTCGCGAGCATTCACTCGCTAAAGTGCCCGCCTTATTTGTTGTCGGTATGCGTGAAGCCGAAGAACAAAAAGTAGCGATCAGACGTTTGGGTAGCCAAGCCCAAAACGTTGTTGACGTAAAATCAGCCATCGATGATTTGGTTAACGAAGCAAAGGCCCCTTATTAATATCATGAACAAATATGTATCCCTTTTTTTATGGATCGCTCTCTACTTGGGTGTCGGTTTCGCTATCGGCTCAAGCACAGAAGGCAGTATCCAAGGTTGGTATAAAACCTTAGAGAAACCTGAATTTAATCCGCCGAATTGGATCTTTCCTATTATGTGGAGTATACTCTATGCAATGATCGCCACCGCAGGATGGAATTTGTGGCGTAAAAATGCTGCATCCAGTGGCCTTAAAACTATCTTTATTATATATACGATATGTAATTTTGCGTGGACGCCTATTTTCTTTGGTATGGAACAGATTTATGCCGCTTTCATTTGTATTATGGCGGTGAACTTCTTCAATGCCCTCTTTATTTATAAAGCATGGAGCAATTCGAGAAGTTTTCAGTTTTCAATGTACATGATGATACCGCCTCTGTTGTGGACATTGTTCGCGGCGGTTCTGAATTACGCTATATGGGTATTGAATTAGGTTGATGAATTGCCAATAACCCTTGCAAAACAAGGGATTTCATCTTATTAATTCTTTATTCATAAAAATATTTTACATTATAAGTCTTAAACAATAAAAGGAGAGACAAGCCATCGCTAGACCACCATTTCAGCCCCCAAAGAAAAAGGGCCCTCGTACCAATAAAGATATTACCGCCGAAAAAGTACGTGTTGTCGGCGCAGACGGAGAAATGTTAGGCGTGATGAGCGTTGCAGAAGGTGTAAGTGCCGCTGAAGAGGTTGGACTTGATCTTGTCGAAGTGTCCCCAAATGCGGATATTCCAGTATGTAAAATTCTCGACTACGGTAAGTATAAATACGAACAACAGAAAAAAGCAGCAGAAGCGCGTAAGAAGCAAAAAACTGTTGAAGTAAAGGAAATTAAAGTACGTCCAAATATTGAAGACCATGATTATGGTGTGAAACTAAAGGCAGCAAAGAAATTCCTCGGCAATGAAGACAAAGTTAAAGTAACGCTACGTTTTCGTGGTCGTGAAATGGCGCACAAAGAAATGGCCGCAAAATTGTTGGACCGTATTCGTGATGATTTGGCCGAAATGTCAAAAGTTGAATTCCATCCTAAAATGGAAGGTCGTCAAATGATTATGATTTTGGCGCCAGACAAAACGGCGGCGGAACGTGTTGCAAAACAACGTGCAGAAGATGAAAAAGAAGCCTTAGCGCGCGAAACAGCCGAAGCAAATGAAGCTGCTCAAGAAAAGCTAGCCGAAGCGACGGCTGAATAATCACCGCAACTACATCATTATTATAGAGATATTAAGGAATTTCAGGCATACTTAACCTATGCCTGATTTACCGAAATCCCCGCAAAACTATATCGAAACATATTACCGTGACACGCTTCATACGAATGAACAGCGTGAAGCATTAACCGAAGACATTGATACAGATATCTGTGTTATTGGCGGTGGTTTGGCTGGCCTTTCAACGGCTGTTGGTTTGGTTGAAAAAGGTAAGCAAGTGACGCTTATTGATGCCAATCGTATTGGCTGGGGGGCGTCGGGACGTAATGGCGGTTATATCGCCAAGGGCTATGCTCAAGGCTATAAACAGTTGACGAAAATGGTCGGGCTGGAGCATACAAAACAACTTCACAAGCTATCAACGCATGGTCGTTCGCTTATTAAAGATAAGATTGATAGGTACAATATTGACTGCGGTCCTGTTCGCAAAGGTGTTCTGGGTGTGTCTTGGAACAACCATCCTAAGAAAGTTCAAGAATATATTGATTGGATGCAAAAGGATTTAAATGCGCCACTTGAATATTGGTCAACAGAACAAGTGCGCGATGCCTGCAAAACTAAAAAATATTTTGATGGCTTTTATTCTCCAGAAGATTATCAATTTCACCCGTTAAATTACGTCCATGGTTTGGCCAAAGCAATCGAAGATCAAGGCGGTAAAATATATGAAGCCACAAAAGCGATTAAGATTGATGATCGTCCAGACGGTGGCTACATCGTTAACACGCCGCAAGGTAAAATAAAATGCAATCAAGTTGTTTTATGTTGCTCGATCTATGTTGATGATCTCAACAAAAAACTAAAATACGCATCTTTCCCTGTTTATACGTACGTGATGGTGACAAAGCCTATTCCGCAAGATCGTTTAGATGCTGCTTTGAATACTCAATATTGTATCTTTGATAACCGTTATGCGCAGGATTATTATAGACGCTTGCCTGATGGTCGCATCCTATGGGGTGGACGCGTTAGCATCAACGGTATTCCTAAAAATCTGGCAGAGATCATGAAACGTGATCTCCTTAAGGTCTATCCGCAACTAGAAGGCGTTGTAGAGCCTGAATACGCCTGGGGCGGCACATTGTGCTATGCGCCGCACAAGATGCCTCAAATCGGCCAATTAAAGCCTGGTTACTGGTTTAATACGTGTTTCGGTGGTCATGGGCTTGTTCCAACGTCTGTGGGTGGAGATGTCGTTTCTAGTGCGATTGTCGATGGAGACGAGCGTTATAAACTTTTTGAACCGTTCTCGAAGCTCAATTTTGCAGGTGGACCTTTAACGCCCTATATTGCACAGAGTGTTTATTACTTATGGCGTGCACGTGATTTACTCATCAGTTTGAATAAATAAAAAGGCCGCTTCAAGAAAAGCGACCTTATAATTATTATGACTGTAAGTCAGAAAAACTTATGCGTTAGACTCTAACCATTCATTTAATTGTGTTTTTGACATACCGCCAACTTTGGTATCGACCAATTCACCAGCTTTAAAAATCATTAATGTTGGAATACCGCGCACACCATATTTTGTCGGTGCATTTGGGTTCTCATCAATATTGACTTTAACGACTTTCATTTTGCCTGAAACTTCATTAGCCACTTCGTCTACAATTGGTGATAGGGCTTTACAAGGGCCACACCATTCCGCCCAGAAATCCACCATGACTGGCTCTTCTGACTTTAGAACTTCATTTTCAAAATCCGCATCGGATACATTTACGCTCGACATTTTCTTATCCTTTATTAGTTGTATATGTTTATTCGTAATAATTCTTAATTTGTTACAGTGTAGCCAAAGATAATTTTAAACACCAGATAATTCCCCGTTCTCTATACGGTTATCGGCATTAACGTGGCATTATTTGTCCAGACAAGTGCACATTTAATCTCTCGCTTAGGGTATATTTTACGCATAACATCCGCATAAGCTTGCATCTGATTTTTATAAATAAGCGGCACGTCTTTTTCATCACTAGGAGGCGGTCTATTTGTTTTGTAATCAATAATATAGACGGTGTCTTCAGTGACCAGAAGCCTATCAATTTGCCCAGAAATAATACGATTACCCATGAGGCCTGTGACGGGCACTTCGGCCAATGAATCTTGCCCAAATATCTCTGAAAACTCCTCGTTCTCAAGTATATGAAGAGTTTCTTCAATAATTTCATTTTGTACGTTGTCATCCAGCCCGTGCGCCGGCTGACATACATATTTTTGTGCGGCTTGAGCGCGATTTTCTTGCGGTAGGTCAGGTAAAATTTGTAATAGCTTATGAATAATATTCCCACGTAAGAATCTATACTCATGTGATGATTGAAGCGGTGATAAGGCAGGGCTATCACTTTCCGATGGACGTGATGGACGCAATGGTCGTGGCGGAAATGGTTCTTCTTTAATTGGTGCAAACAACCAAGACGGTGCATCAGAAATTTCTTGAACACTTTGTGTCTCTGCCGTCTTTGATTTATCAGGCTTATCGGTGGCTGGGTTTGTGTAGCGCTTTATCTCTAAACCATTTTCTTCAATGGTTTCTAAATCAGAGAAATTATCAAACCCTTGCTTGATATAATTATACCAACAATTTGGCAGCGGCGCTTTCTTTCCTTGATACCCCCCAATATAAAGACGTTCTTCTGCCCGCGTCAGTGCAACATAAAGCAGACGGCGATATTCTTCGTCATCCTTTTCTTTAATCGCATCACTAAGCGGATGCAAAACGTTCGGCAAGTCATCGGATTTGGGATAGAAATAAGGTAGTGCATCGTTCGTTTTGTGCGGCCATAAAATACGCGTTGGTTTAACGGAAGAACTCGTTCTCACTGTGTCAGGAAGGATCACAATCGGTGCTTGAAGGCCTTTTGCGCCATGTACAGTCATAATACGCACGGCTGTGCCTGCTTCTTCCATTTCACGTTTAATCTGACTTTGATTGTTCAAATGATCTTGGAGAAAATTTTGCAGTGTTGCGATATTCTCTTTTTCAAATGCCAATGTTGAATTCAAAAATTCATAAATAGGATCTAAAGATTCATCGCCTAAACGTTTTTTAATAGCAGACAGGCCGCTTATATTATTCGCAGGGCAGGGGGTATTTAACACACCACTAAAAAACTCATAAGGTTTTTGTATTCCTGCATATTGAATGATATTTTCCAACCAAGTGACAAGATCATCGTTGTTGTTATCTTTTATATTTTGCCAAAGGCTTTTTCTTTTGCGATCGTAACAAGCGTTAAACAAATCGTCTTCACTCCAACCAATGAGGGGTGATTTTAAAAGGCAAGCAAGGTTCAAGTCATCTTCAGGTAGCAAGCCAAATTGCGCCACGGCACATAAATCTTGCACAGGTAATTGCTCATTCAAAATCATACGGTCAACGCCGCTCACAGGGACATTGCGCGTTTTTAATGCGCGCACTAATTGATCAACAAATGCGTTACGCGAACGTAGTAAAATCATAATGTCACCAGCTTCAATAGGGCGATCATGAGATTTTAGAAACTCTTTATTATCTAACCACTCAGCAATCTTTTGACCGATATGGTCTGCCATTTTTGCGGCGCCAGAAGAAGACTCAGTAATATTAATTGGCGGTGTCCACGGGTCAATATCTTGCTTTTCTTCTGGCTTAAAAATTGGCCACAATTCTACATGACCTGCTTGAGTATAACGAAACGCTTTATGCTCTATCTGTTCATCATCAAGTCCTTTTCGAAGGGCAGGATCTGTAAAAATATTATCAACTAAATCAAGAACGGCATTAACGGAACGGAACGACACATTAAAGTTTATACGGTCAAAATCTTTTTGCGCATTTAATATTTTTTCTTCAAACCAAACCTGCATCTCTTGAAATTTTTCAGGAGAGGCGCGTTGAAAACTAAAGATAGACTGTTTTTGATCGCCTACAACAAACAAAGTACGGTTGATATCATCTTCCTGATTATCAAAGAAATCATCACTTAAGGCTTGTATGATCTGCCATTGCTCAGGGTTCGTGTCTTGTGCTTCATCCACTAAGATATGGTCAATACCCTGATCCAGCTTGTATCTAATCCATGGTGAGACGTCTAATGCAACATCTAAATGTTTCATGCTTGGAGTGTTACCTGTTAGCAAATCAAGTGTACGAATAATAAGATCATCAAAATCGAGCGCGTTACTTTTTTCTTTTAATCGCTGGTACTCATTTAAAACATAATCAGCGATCAAAAATAGATCACGCGTCATATTGGTTATACGAATAGATTTTAACTGTTCTTTAAGATGCAAGATACGATGCGCTTCTGTCGTTAAGACATCTACAGTGTCAGGGAAATTATCTTTGATGGTTTTGGTTGGAAAGCGTGAGGTGCTTCGTATGGTATTTTCATTCGTAAGATAAACTGACATATATTCATTAACGTTTATAAGACGCTGTGTTTGGTCCAGTTCTAACCATGATTGTATTTTTTCACTATTTTCTATATCAGTCTTTTTACCTGTACTTAAAGCTTTAACCGCATCCCATAAACCACCTTTATCAAATTGATCATCAGCGCAAGCTTGCAATAAATATTGTTCTTCATTCTTACCTGCAGGCACATCCAAAGCATTACACAGCGCGGTATACAGACCATCAATACCAAAGTTTTTTTCTAATATTTTTTTGAACTGTCGGCGTTCGCTCATGATGTTGGTAAGTAATAAATCAAACTGCTCTTCATTTTGCGCTAAGATAATATTATTGAGAGCATTAGATAATGGCGACGCCTTTTCTTCTTTCGCGATTGTAAAAACACGTTGCTTCGCTTTTTGAATAAATTCTTTAGCTTGGTTTTCTTCTAATGGTTTAAATCCAGGTACGATGTCTGCCTCTAAAGAAAAACGTCCTAATATCGCCTGACAAAAGGAATGGATTGTCATGATTTTGAGGCCACCGGGTACATCAATGACTTGCGCAAAAAGTTGCCGCGCTGATTCAATTTGGGTTTCTGTCGGTATATACCCCAATAAGTTTTGCAGGCTGCTGATTAATCCTTTTTCACCGTCCAAGTCCATTGTTGCCCATTCGCTCAAACGGCTATTGATACGCAATGACATTTCACTTGCAGCGGCTTTGGTGAAAGTGAGGGCGAGTATTTTATGGGGGGCACAGGCTTGCTGGCCATGCTCATCGGATAGTAAAAGTTTTAGGATACGATCGGTTAAAACCTTTGTTTTTCCAGACCCTGCAGAGGCCCCCACCCAGACGGATGCTTTCGGATTTGATGCTTTGTTTTGTAAAACATTGGCATCAATATCACGAGTGTTGGTTTTTAAGGCGCGGTCTTGTGTCATGCGACCTCACTTTCGTTTTCACCAAGCGCAGCCCATTCTTTAACTCGTTCTAAATGTTCATAATCATTATAAGCGGGTGCATTGTCCAAGCTTGGTAAAGCTAAATAAGGTGTTTCAACATCGTTAAAAGTTTCAATGAGGGCGAATAAACCTGTCTTCGTATTTTCAACAATATCGACTAAGTCTGTATCAATCGCATTAATTTCACCAGCAGGTAGGCCGCCCGTCATTTTCCAGTACCCAATATAACTTGCGGTTTTATCTTTTATGTTTGCATCATCAAAACCATTTTCTTTAACGATTAAGGCCTCTAATGGTAATTGCGGCAACTCCCCATTTTTCATTTTTTTCAATGGATAACTTCCACCTGATTTATAATCAATCAGAGCTATTGCGCCGTCGTTCAAGTAATCAATACGGTCTGCACGACCATTGAGGGTAAAGTTGTTATGCGCCTTAAAGCTAATCTCACCCTTGATTTCAGATTTTCCAAAGCGCGCTTGTGTACGCCATTGCTTTTCGTACGGTACATACCATTCAGACAGTCTTATCATACGTGGTAACCAAAAATTCCATTCATTGGGATCGTAATGACTTGTCTCTAATGTTTCTTTAGCGATTTGAATGAAATCATCCTGCGCACTGTTTGGGATGTCTTTGGGATAAGTGTTATTAAATTTTTCCAATACATCATGCAAAATATTACCGCGTTCCATGGGGCCAATTTCTTTTTCTAATGGATCAAGCGCGCGTAATTTTAAAATTGATCCCGCATAAATTGCGTAAGGATCTTTCATCCAAGTCTCAATTTTGGTGACAGATAACTTATTTGGGCGCGCCGCCAATGGCGGCTTTGGATTAGGTCGCTCAATAGGTTTTACACCGTCAATTTTATCCATCATTTTGGCGTATTGGAGATAGGACGTATCTGAAGTAATGCTGACATCAACGTTGATGGCTTGCATGAACGTGTCCATTCGCATTAACCATCGCGCAGGCACCGTTAATGTTCCATCTTCACGTTTGGCGCGTGTCATAAATACTTCTTTACCACAAAACCCTTGGACAAAGTCATGCGCGGCTAAGGTAATGCTCCGCTCAGGCGGCGGTAAGCCAAATTGAGCGCGCATCGGGCGTGACATCCACGGGTCATGCCCTGCATCAGGTGGCCAGTTTCCTTCATTTAAGCCAGACAAAATCACGCGATCTGCTTGTAACAAACGTGCCTCAAGTTGCCCTAGTATCATCAATCTTGGGTGTGTTCCAAAGGCAGGACGCACTGTAATCGTACTCATAAACTGTTTTAAAATTTCAAAATAATCATGCCCCGAACAAGATGGAATTTGATGCGTGTAATTTTGTAGTTCTGAAAAGAAATTGGCGGCGGTTTCACCTGCTTCATGCACCCATAAAATCTCTGCACCTTGTTTTTCTGTTGTGGTTGAAAGCGCTTCAGCTACCTTTAAGTGGGCAATTAAAATTTCAGAAAAATTACATTCATTACTATTAATCAGTGTAATGAATTCTTGTAAATTATTTTCCAAATGTTCAATAAATTTGAGCGTACTTTCATCAATTTTATCGGTGTAATAAGGATCGTTTATTTTTTGATTGTATAAGTTTTTGATACCATCGAATCCTGGTGGCGGTGAGATTCCACGTAATAAATTCTTTTCTAAAGCTCTAATATTTTTTCTGAAATTAGGATATTTATTCCCATGACATAATTGATGCTTAAGCAAGGCCAGCAAAGAAACGGGACGAACATCGGATAAGCAAGCTTTCAATATAAGCTGTAGGTAAACACCTAAATTTGTCTCCCCCAACATCGCACCACCAGAATCATCGACGTCAATATTCCAACGTTTACAAAGCGTGGAAACGCGGCGCGCTAGATACCTATTAGAGGTCACAAGCGCGGCTGTTTTTTGTGGTGTTTCTAATACTTCACGCATTAACAGGGCAATGATTTGTGCCTCATCCTGTGGTGTATCACAATCTAGACGTGATACATTTTGCAAATCAGCTTCAAGCGCAGATTTTTGTTCCGATGGAATATGAACCTTTTGCCATTCATGTGTGTAATCTGGCGGCGCCATAACGTGTGAAATAAATTTCTCTCGTACGACCCGTATGTTATCTGTTTTTAAATTATCCCATAAATGCACATCGTTACGATCACATTCAATTTCTGCCAATAAATTTTTAATTGTTTTTTGTGGATGACCTTCTTCAACTAAGTCCCAAGCTTTATCATTCATAAATTGATCCAAAGCGGGTAGGATCAAACATCCATTTGGTAATGTGGCGACTGTCTTTAGTAATGCCATTGTTGCTGGGATTGATCCTGTTGATCCTGCGGCAATGATGCGCGTGGTTGGTGGATTGTGTTGCCAATAATTATTAAGTGCTTTAATAAGTTTGTTCCGCCTATCTGCGGCGTCAATCATACCTTCGGCTTCTAAAATCGTTGGCCATGTTGTGCTGAGGATGCTTAAAAAATCGACAGTAATTTGCCATTGATCGGCGAAGGCCTCGCGATCAACAACATTGGGCAAATTAGATAAGTCTAAATCTTCGGTATAGACCTCGTCCATCAACTGCCCAAGTGCGGCAGCTAAGCGCATATTTTGTTCTGTGGTTTTCGATAGTTTGTCGAGCTTACCAATTAATTGTGCAATTAGGATTTGCCGTTTTAAAGGCGGCATTGCAGGTTTGATTTCTGCAATATTAGTGGCATGAGCATTAATAAGAAGTTCTTCTTCATCAATATCCCCAATAGGATGCAGGCGCGGAAGAATAATTGGATTATTTTCACTTTGTTTTAAAAAGGCCTCTTGTAAATTTCGACACGCACGTCGCGTTGGCAAAAGAATAAGCGTGTTTGCTAATTTTTCTGGTTGCCCTACGGTCTCTTTAATCAAACTCTGCGCTAAGACATCCATAAAAGGATAACTAGCTGGTATGTTATAAATATTAGGTTTTACAGGAGTGGCCATATTATAATTAAGATGCCTCTGCTTGTGATAGTTTTTGAGCGCTAAAAATTGCGTTCACCTCATCCAAATCTTGCGGTGTGCTAATGTGATGCCAAGTGCCGTCATAGACTATACCATAAAGCCTACCTTGGTTTTGTGCCTTATCCATGCATTCCAAAAATGAAAATGCGCCTTCTGGCATACCCTCAACAACATTTGGTTTTGTGATGCGAATGCCTGTGAACATATAGCTCCCTGAGCCATCTGGTGTACGGGTTAACGCACCGTCATCACTCATTTGATAATCACCAGAATTTTTAGAAACGGTGTTAGGATCAGTCGGTTGTAATAACAACAGCATATCCATGACATCAGGATTCCAAGCATCACTTAATTGTTGCAACGCGGGAACATTATCATTACTCCATAGGGCGTCACCGTTAATTAAATAAAAGGGTTTACCTTGCATGGTATGAATGGCTTTTTTTACACCACCCCCAGTTTCTAACAATTCTTCTTCTTCTGAAAAAGTGATCGTAGGATTGGTATAAGACTTAAAATGAGATTTTATTTTTTCACCTAAATAAAACAAATTGATTGTGACAGTCTTAACGTCGACCTCTTTTAATTTATCCAAGATATGTTCCAAGATAGGTTTGCCATCAACGCGTACCATGGGCTTGGGGGTATTGTCGGTATAGGGACGTAACCGCGTTCCTTTTCCTGCGGCTAGGATAAAGGCTTGGTCGGGTTTATAGGCATCTGTTTTGTTTTGATTACGGCTCATGATGTTTGCTTTGTGTTTTGATTATAGGTGATTTTACGCGATTGGGGACCTATTGCCTCAATTATAATTTCTTTAAAATGGCGAGGTCTTAAGCTCTCTAATTTTTGTGGCCATTCAATCAGTAAAAGATTTTCGCCGACGCAGTCTTCCCAACCTAGCTCATAAATTTCTTCGGCCTGTTTTAAACGATAAAGATCAAAATGCCATAGCTCAGTATGAGGTAAATCATAAGTTTGCAACAAGGTGAAAGTCGGACTAGGGACGTCTATCTCTTCTTGCGCCAGATATTGAATAAAAGCGCGTGCAAAAACACTTTTCCCAACCCCTAAATCACCTTCTAATAAGAAAATATCATTGGGTTTGGCCTCTTTCGCGCAGGAGACGGCAAAATCTTTTGTTTCTTGCTCGTTATGTGTCTCTAAAGTCGTGATAGGCATATTATTATTCACTTTATTTGCGCGTATGACAGTGATACAAAATTACACAACCAAATGCGAATGAAAAGGGCGAAAATGGTACAAATTAGCCAGACAGATACGGTAAAAGACGTTGCTATCATTGGCGCTGGACCAGTTGGTTTATTTGCGGTGTTTGAGTGCGGTATGGTTGGTTTGTCTTGCCATGTTATTGATTCTCTGGCGGATATTGGCGGGCAATGTACGGCGTTATACCCAGAAAAGCCTATCTATGATATCCCTGCCTACCCAGAGGTTAAGGCGTCTGACTTTATTGAAAAACTAGAACAGCAAGCCGCTCCATTTGATCCCAACTACCAATTAAATCAGCAAATTGTTGCTATTGAAAACATTGATAATATATGGCGACTTTCAACATCAACGGGTAACACGCTTAAAGCAAAATCAATTATTATTGCAGGTGGAGCAGGGGCATTTGGCCCTAATCGCCCTCCTTTAGATGATATCGAAAGTTATGAAGGCACATCTATCTTCTACATGGTGCGTCAAAAAGATGCTTTTAAAGGTAAAGATATTGTTATTGCAGGTGGCGGTGACAGTGCCGTTGATTGGGCACTTGCCCTTAATGACATTGCGGCCAGTGTTTCACTTGTTCATCGCCGTGATAAATTTCGCGCTGCACCGGAAAGTATTAAGCAGCTCGAAGCGCTTCAATCGATCAGTAAAATAGACATTCTAACACCATACCAATTACATGGTTTGCAAGGTGACGCGGGCGTTTTGAGCGGTGTTGACCTTATTGATAAGGATAAAAAAATACGTACAGTCAAAGCAGATATATTACTGCCATTTTATGGTCTGGCAACATCATTGGGACCTATTGCAGAATGGGGCTTAGATTTGAACAAAAATCATATAGACGTACATCCAACAACATGCGCCACAAACATCGCAGGAATATATGCTATTGGCGACATTGCTGCCTATGAAAACAAATTGAAATTGATTTTAACTGGTTTCTCAGAAGCGGCCTTTGCGGCTCACCATATTCACAAACTACAGAATCCCGAGAATCCGCTTCATTTTGAATATTCAACGACCAAAGGCGTACCTGAGGCTTAAATTCTAAAAGTCGTGAAGGCCACCTTCGTTTGTTTGGGGAATTTTAAAGGTCACGGCCGTTCCCTTGCCTTCTTCGGATTCAATAGTGACTGATCCATCATGTAAATTGACAATATTTTGCACTAAAGATAATCCCAAACCTGCCCCACGAGATAGAGCTTGTGATGACATATCAGCACGATGTTCGTGAACGGCGCGGGCGAAGGGCTCAAATATACGTTCCAAATCATTTTCAGAAATACCTATGCCAGTATCACGTACAGTGAATGAAATATAATCGTCTTCTTCCTGCGCAGAAATTGTGATTTGACCATCTTCAGGTGTAAAGTTAATAGAGTTACGAACAAGATTGAGTAAGATTTGTTTAATGCGGCGTTCATCGGCAGTTAACAAGCCTATGTCTTCAGAGCATTCCATATTTACTGATATTTTTTCTTTCAAACCCCATTCTTTGGTTAGGTTATGAAGATCATTCAACATGCAGTGTACGTCAAATTCATCATAGTTTAACTCAAGGTAACCCGCTTCAATAGTCGATAGATCTAAAATATCATCAATCAAAGAAACAAGTTTATCGCCAGCTTCTTGGATGCCCGAGCTGTATTCTTTTTGCTGCGAACTCATTTTGCCAAAATATTCATTACTTAAAATCTCTGCAAAACCAATGATCGCGTTTAAAGGCGTACGCAGTTGATATGAAACGTTGGCTAGGAAATCTGTTTTTAGTTTTTCAGCCGTCTCAAGAGCAGCATTTTTCTCACGTAATGCATTTTCGACTTTGACGCTATCTGTGACATCAAAATATGAAACAAGTACACCGCCATCGGGCAATGGCACGGTTGCATATTCAATAAGCATATTTGCAGATATTGAAACACGACCTTCTTGAATTTTACGTTCAATACCATGGGATATTAGCTGTTCTTTTTGATCTGCTTTATATTCTTTGTCAAAAAGCTTCGTCATACGTTCCGCTAGCTTTGTAATATGCGGATTGCCGTCTAAGTCCTCAGGATTTAATTGCCATAGGGTCGTATAAGAAGGGTTACAAAGCCTTAAGCGGCCGTCACTGCCAAACACCGCGACCCCTTCGGCGAGGTTATCAAGCGTTTCTTTTTGAACCGCAATCAATGTATTGTATGACGATTCTAATTCTAAGCGGCTGGTGACATCCTCAAATGTCATCATTAAGCCACCAACAGGGTGTGGCATAACGAGTAAACGTAACGCACTACCATCAGGCAAATACATCATATCCTCGTATGGATCAATCAGGCGGGTAAACATATTAAGCCAGCCTTGCTTATAATTCCGAAAATCTGCTTGTTCAGGAAGGCGGCGTGTTTCTCTAAGTTTTTCTAAAATATCACCAAGTTTAGGTTGTGTGTTTAACCAAGGATCATCCAAATCCCAAAGTTGTGAAAAGGCTGAGTTAAAAAACTCTAGTTTTTCATCTGCATTATAAATAGCCACAGCTGTACGTAATTGCTCTAGCAAGGTTTCATTGGCAGTGAGGTGGCGGTTATAAGTTGTGTTTTTCTCTTCTGTCTCACTTAAATCATTCATAATGTTTAAGGTTTGCTGAGTCTCAAGAATTGGGATTGAAAGCACTTCTACGAATAAACGTTTACCTTCTGTAACAACATGCCCTTGCATCATAGATAAAGTACCAGCTTCCAAACTCTCCTCTGCCAAAGATTTTAAAGAGCGGATGGCATTCTTATCTTTGGACTTGATAAGTATTTCATCTTGATTGCGTAGAACAGATTGTGGGTTGCTTCGTACCATATCGGCGTACGCTTTATTTGCCCAAATTATTTGAGCATCGCTGTCCCTAAGCCAATATGGGCTCTCGATTGCATCCAATATAGTCCTAAGCTGTTTAATTTCGCTTTCACGTACGCTAACACCAGATAATAATTGCTTTGTTTTCGTTTTCTCGGCTGTAATATCTTTAAGCCATAGAATATTAAAATGATCTGTTTGATCTAAGGCTTGTCCATAAGTTCCTGACAAATTCAGAAATTTATTATTTTTTGTCTGTACGTCTACGGAAAAATCAGTTTGATTGTCTTTGAGATTTTGAAATAGGTTTTCAATACTTGCCGCATCGGCGGAGATAAGCGCATTTTGAATATCAAATATCGTTTCTAATTTCTCAATGCCAAGAAGCACTGGAAAATTCACACTAAAGATAAGCTCGTCTGTTTGGGAAAATCCACAATATTCACCTGGCATCGCAGATAAGAAAGCTTCAAGACGATTGCGTTCCATACGCAACTGATCCGCGCCAGTAAGGCTGCCGAAGAATTTTTGTATAGGTTTTGACGATGACCCTTGTGACATAAGGTCAAGTGTAAAGCGTAGCCAAAAAAGAACAAGTATCTAATACATTTTAAAAACAGGTATTAAAGAATAACTGTGCGTCTGCCTTTAAGGAAAATACGGCGTTCAGCAAATAAACCAATGGAACGTGCCAAAACGCGGCTTTCAGTATCCTGTCCTAAAGATTGCATTTTGTTGGCTGTAAAACCATGATCAATCGGTTCAACATCTTGCGCAATGATTGGGCCTTCATCAAGGTCGGCTGTGGCAAAGTGCGCCGTTGCTCCAATAATTTTGACACCGCGTTCATACGCTTGTCTATATGGGTTTGCGCCTTTAAAGCCTGGAAGAAACGAATGGTGAATGTTAATCACGCGCCCTTCAAAATCCTGACAAAAGCTTTCTGATAAAATTTGCATATAGCGCGCCATCACAATCAACTCGCTGTCCGTTTTATCAATGATTTTGCGGATCTGCTGTTCTTGTTTTTCTTTTGTTTTTGGTGTGATCGGTAAATAATGAAACGGTAAATTATGATCTTTTACTAATTTTTTTGCATCTTTATGATTTGAAATGACGGCTGTAATCTCGATAGGTAGGTGGTTTGTACGCCAACGGTATAAAATATCATTCAGGCAATGATCATATTGCGAGACAAGCAAGACAGTTTTCACAGCATCTTTGGCATCGCATATTTGCCAACTCATCGTGAAATTTTTCCCAATTTCGTCAAAAGCGGCTTTAAAGGATTGCAGATGTTTACTATCTGCCGGCTTAAAGACAACACGCATATAAAATTGCCCCGAAAGTGGATCATTATACTGCGATGATTCCTCAATATTACAATTATGGGCGCTTAGGGCTGTTGCGACAGCGGCCACAATACCAGGCTTATCATCACAATTTAGGCGTAGGATATTCATTTGTTTTCATGCTTTCGATGGAATAAACTGATTGTTCGATATAACAGCATAAAACGAAAGAAAATTCATGGCAAAGCTATTTTTTATTGGTGACAGTATTACCGCAGGAGCATGGGATGCCAAAGGGGGCTGGGTAGCGCAACTTGCGGGGCAATTACTTGCAAAAACAGGGACTTCTGAAGCTAAACATAGAGGGTTTTATTGTATGCCTTATAATTTGGGCGTGTCTGGCGATACGGTGGCAGACGTGATTCGCCGTTTTGAAAAAGAACTCGCGACACGTACATATGGCGATAGCGAACTTGATACGGTGGAGTTGGTTTTTGCAGTGGGCGTAAATGATTCTGTTTATTTGCTTAATGAGGATCGTAACCATGCAACAGATGAAGTGTTTGAAGAAGATCTACGTACGCTTATTACACGCGCGAAGGTGCTGTCAAATCGGATTAGCTTCGTTGGCTTGCTTCCTGTGGCAGAAGATCAGGTTAGCCCCTGCCCATGGAACCCACTACTGGGATATCAAAATGAGAGCATTAAACGTTTTAACAATATTATAAAAAATGTATGTACGAGTGAAGATATCACATTCTTAGATTTGTTCGATGACTGGGCGGCCAAAGACAATCTAAAAGATTATTTAAGCGATGGTCTACATCCGAATACAGCTGGCCATAATAAAATCGCCGAACAAATCGGCGATTTTATTTTCAATGACAGCTTTGATGCATATCATACGAAAGAATAGGAAAATTATAAAATGATATGGGCAGTTTTTGCATTTATAGCGTCCTTGTCTCGCGCGACTTCAAGGGTTTCTAATCAGTATTTTCAACTGCCAGGCCTTAGCCTTATTTTATGGATTAAATTTCTAATCATACTTTATTTATTGCCTGTTGTTTTCTTTATACCGTGGCCAACAAACTCATTATTTTATATCTTTCTTATTATTCAAGCGCCTTTGGTGATCTATCAAGATAAGAAAACTTTTGATTTGACCGCCAACCATGGCGGCGGCTTTGTTACAAGAATAGAGCCGCTTAGCGTGGTCTTGCTGTTCTTTTTATGGTTGCTGTTTGCGCCCGCTGTTTTGCAAGCTAATTTGGAAAATCCTTTACGTTTTATTTCAATTGGTATCATTATTTCTGCCATTGCTTATTTCGCTATGCGCCTTAGGAAGTGCGAGATAAATGCTTCTGTTTTTAAGCAAATGATACCATTGGTTGTTGTGACGGCTATTGTCAGCGTGTTTGGAAAATTCAGTATAGATGCCGCTGAATTGGATAGTGCCGTTTTCATTTATGTCTTTGTTCAATCAGTTATAATGCTGGTCTTCGCGCTGATATTTAATATGAAAGATAAAACGGTTAGATTGTCTGAATTTTTCAGTAAGAAACAAATTATATGTTCGGTATTTCTATCTCTCGTTATGTTGATAACAGTATTGAGCCGCATCTATGCGTTCAGATATGTCGAGAATCCTGCGTATGTAAATGCCATTGTTTTAACAGCACCATTTTGGATTATGCTGTTTTATAAGTTCGTTAAGCATAAAGAAAAGGGCGATATTTTATCAGGTGTTGCGATTGTCCTGTGTGCCATTGCGCTAACGTGTTTGATTATTTTGTAAACAACATTAGGAATAAAAAAAATCGCCGAGGATATCGGCGACCTTCATTGTTCATATTGATTGAGGTATCAATTAATATCTATACGCATCATCCTTAAACGGGCCTGATTGCTCAACACCGATGTAGTCTGCTTGTTCTTTATTGAGTGTCGATAGCTTTGCGCCAACCTTTTCAAGGTGCAGCATTGCTACTTTTTCATCTAGATGCTTCGGTAATACGTACACTTTATTCTCGTAATTTTCTGCGTTATTCCAAAGTTCAATTTGTGCCAATGTTTGGTTTGTGAAAGAGGCACTCATAACGAATGATGGGTGACCTGTTGCACAGCCTAGGTTTACCAAACGACCCTCGGCCAAAAGAATAATTGATTTACCATCAGGGAATTCAATTTGATCAACTTGTGGTTTGATGTTTGTCCATTTCAGGTTACGCAAAGGCTGTGTTTGAATTTCATTGTCAAAGTGACCAATATTACAAACAATCGCGTTTTGCTTCATCTCACGCATGTGATCCATGGTGATAATGTCTTTGTTTCCTGTTGTTGTAACAAAGATATCAGCACGCGGTGCGGCATCTTCCATAGTCACAACTTCATAACCTTCCATCGCGGCTTGAAGGGCGCAAATAGGATCAATTTCTGTCACCATAACGCGTACGCCTTGTGATTTAAGGCTCTCTGCTGAACCTTTACCCACATCACCATAACCTGCAACACAGGCCACTTTACCGGCCATCATAACGTCTGTTGCACGACGGATCGCATCAACTAAGCTTTCACGGCAACCATATTTATTATCAAATTTTGATTTTGTAACAGAATCATTGACGTTAATCGCTGGCACAACCAATGTGCCTGCTTTTGTCATTTCATGAAGTCGAAGAACACCCGTTGTTGTTTCTTCTGAAAGTCCGCGTACGTCTTTCATTAATTCTGGGTAATCATTGTGCATGATTGTCGTAAGGTCACCACCATCATCCAAGATCATGTTTGGTGTCCATGTTCCGCCTTGGCCATCTGGGCCTTTAATTGTCTGGTGAATACACCATTCGCCTTCTTCTTCTGTTTGACCCTTCCAAGCAAAAACAGGTGTACCTGTTGCCGCAATTGCCGCTGCTGCGTGGTCTTGGGTTGAGAAGATGTTACACGAGCTCCAACGGATTGTTGCGCC
Source organism: Alphaproteobacteria bacterium (assembly GCA_023301785.1). GTDB lineage: Bacteria > Pseudomonadota > Alphaproteobacteria > Micavibrionales > Micavibrionaceae. The sequence goes on from JALZUF010000108.1 coordinate 21,865, forward strand.
AAGGGCTTGTAATGTTTCAATTAAAACGGCTGTTTGAATTGTCATGTGAAGACAACCAACGATGCGCGCATCTTTTAGAGGTTGCGCTGATCCATATTCTTCGCGTAAGGCCATTAATCCGGGCATTTCGGCTTCCGCTAGCTCAATTTCTTTACGGCCGAACTCGGCTAAACTGATGTCTGCGATTTTGTAATCATTGTCTACTGCCCCATTCATTTTTTCTACTTCTGCACCCATAATTTGTCTCCATTGTATCAAATTTGCTATTATGTACTGTATTTAGCGTTTTATTAACTAATTTGCGTTAAAAATTAAGGGTAAAACCTAATAAAAGCAAGGGTTTTAAAGCGAATTCAAGGAAGTAGATTAAACATGCAAACACAAGATTTTAACTCAGAAAGCGCAGCGCCAATATATGGCTACGAACGTTCCCCTGTGAACGAGCGCGCCTTTTTGATTACGAAGCAAGAAAAGACATCGAGTCCTGTTCCTGTCGGTGATTACACCGTGCTGGAAAAAGAAGAAGATATCAAATTGGCTGAAAAAAAGGTCACGAACCTCATTTCACTCTTAAATGGTCGTAAGCGATTAATGGATTTGGGTAATGAAGTTGAAGATCGCACACTTTATCAAATTGTGAGTGATCGTGATGAAGATAATAAATTGAAAGTGCTTTTTTATAGTTTGAAAAATAAAGGCGTTTCAACTGAAAATGCATTGTTCCGTATGGACACAGATGAAGGAGTTCTCAATGGCTGATCCAAAAATAGCTCACCAACTGTTAGGCAGTTTTGCTGCACCGCATTCTAAAAGTGATTTTGAAACAGGTATGCGAAGTGAAAATGCTGTAGCTATTGAATACGGCCCGATGAAACCATCATCAGGACCAGATCTAGGATCACCCTAAACTGGCATATCGCGGTGCTTAATATTATTTTTCACCTTTAATTTCTTCAACCACTTACCCAATTCCTCAACGGTGTAAACAGAGCGGTGCTTGCCGCCCGTACATCCAATTGCAATGGTTAAATAACTTTTACCTTCATGATGATAACGTCCCAATAAAGGCTCTATTAAGTTTTGGAAGTTTTGAATAAAGACATCAAAGTTTTCATCTTCTTGAATATATTTTCCGACCTTGGAGTTTTGACCCGTCAGCGCTTTTAATTTTTTATCCCAATGTGGATTCTTTAAAAACCGTACATCCATCACAATGTCTGATCCACGCGGCACACCATTTTTGAAACCAAAAGACACAAGGCTGACGGTTAAACGTTGTGCATTTTCTGAGGCATAGCTTTCTTGAATCTGGCGGCGCAAATCATGAATATTCAATTCGGTTGTATCAATAACTAAATCTGCGATATCCAATAAGGGATTGAGTAACTCAAACTCTTTGGTAATGCCGTCTTCAACAGGACGATCCTTTGCCAGTGGGTGTTTTCGACGTGTCTCCGTATATCTTTTGTGCAAAATAGAATGTTTGCAGGTCATGAAAATTAAATGCGCATCATATCGTTTGATCGCTTTTTTTAATTTAGGGACGCTGAAATTTCGTGTGCGACTATCAACGCCAATCGCGATTGGCTTGTCTGCTTTTTCTTCTAATAAATCATCAATTAAACTCAGTGGAAAATTGTCTAAAACTTCATAGCCATTATCTTCCAATGCTTTCAATGCCGATGACATTCCCGCACCTGATAATCCTGTAACGATAACGAGCTTATTTTTCATGATGTGTTATAACTTTTCGTCTAAAAAATATTAGTAAAATTAATCCAAGATTTGTAATGACCAATGATAGGGGGAATAACGCCGTAATAATAGAATAATTTTGCAGTGCTAAAATCGTAAATAAATGTTTTATGCCGCCAAGTGCATAACTGATAGATGATTCTTGATCTGGACGATTCCAGCTTTTTCGATAAGTTGGATAAAAGGCTGCTGC
>JALZUF010000109.1 GCA_023301785.1 Alphaproteobacteria bacterium
GCTTACCAGCAATACGACCCAAAAAATGATTTTATTATCGTAAGAACAACCGCAAACCTTGAGCCTAAAAAAGTTTTAAGAGAAACAAACGAGGATCTACAAGAAGGTGAAGAACAATATGATTACTTCTTAAATGCTAAATTCACTTCTGCACCAGATGCTCTATATTTTCCTTATGATTTCCTAAAAGAGCGCATCATCTTAATGCCTTATCAATTAACCGATGTAATGAATTCACCTATTACAAAACAAACTTATGACCGCCTTTTTGAAAAACGGTCACAACGTAAAAAATTAACAACGATTTTTCGTTTGAAACCTGATGAAGCAGATTTTTCACAACCCTATATGATTGACGGGTTAGAACAGTGGGTATTTAAAACACGTATAGCCACCGTCGAATTCTGGTCAACATCTGGCAGTCTAGTCTATGAGCGTTCAGCAGATTGGTATTTATCTCCAAATACAGTGAACCTAAGAGAGCTATATGAAGAACGCCCTACAGGGTCTCAATTTAAAAAAGGGACACCAAAGCCTGTAACAATTTTTGATAAAGAAAAATAATATGCTGTATCAGCTTGGGCCATTATTTAAGACGCAATTTCGAGAAGCAGAATCTAATGATACCCGTCAATATATTCCCCACGAAGAGCGCGATAATCCTGAGCGTAATAAAGACAATACATCGCAAGATCCAGATGCGAATAAACCTTGGACAGATAACGCCAGCGTGGGGATAAAGGCATTAAGAGCCTTCTTGATTGATTTCTTAAAAACACTTCCAGGCGACGATAATGATGAATTTTTAAAAGATCACGCTATTCAAAAAAGTGCCCACGCCCGACCAAAAGAAAATAAGCGCCCTAGCAATACCCAAAATGCGCGGGCTGTACGTGCCTACCAAACTATGGCATCGCATGGAACGCCCGTAGAAAGTAAAAAAGAAGAAGAGACGCTGAAGAAGGATAAACCTAAAACAAAAATTCCTGAATCAAAAGAATTAAGGGACATATACACATTGATCATTGATTTAGAAAATCTAGAAAATAACGGTATAACAGTTTTAAATATCATGAAAGCTGGCAGCTTCGTTGAAAGCCTTAAACAAGCTGTAGTATTAGCGAATAAACGTTGATTAATAGCTTAAATAATATCCATCATCGTTTGTTTCTAAAAAATTATCACACCCAATATGCGTCATTATTTTTTGTCTGAGACGATATATATGTGTCTCTAAGGTATGTGTCTCAACGTTATCTGCATATTGCCAAATATTTTGTAACAACTCTTTTTTACCGACAGCCTTTTTTGATCGAATAAGATAGATCAAAATATCAAGCTCCTTATCTGTTATATATACCTCTTGATCTACTTGTACGTTCCTTAAGATACGTTCAGATGGAATCAATAACATGTCCCCTAATTGTATATCTTGAAGTTTTTTTTGTGCCACGACATGTTGCTGATAATTTTTTAAATCTTGTATAATTTGTCCCAACTTAAAAGGGACGGGATAAAATTTTTCTATTCTTTCTTGTATGCTTTTAGAGGGCTCCTTATGACCATAGACAAATAAAGGCACTTCGCCTAAATCAAGCAGCCACCCTTCTTGCGTCACGTTAAGACTATTAGTCACTATGACAGCATCGCTTGTTTTATCTACAATACCTATAGCCTCAGTAGTCTGGGCTACAACATAGTCCATTGAAGATGCTTTAAGAGCTTCCTCGATTAAATCTTGCTCACTTTTGGCTGCTGATGGGATAAAAATGACTGTCATAGGCTAAAATTACCTATTATATGAGCAAACAACAATCATTTAAGTCATTCCTTCCCTTAAAAAACTGGCATAATATTTGCGATAATCTATCTATGTCTGTAAATATGTATCAATCACATGAAGAACCAAGAACCGCAGGGCTTAGGCAAAAGTCTACCCAATCTATCCAAAGTTGGAAGGCGCGCACCCAATCAACACAAACTGCAACAACGCCCGCCTCAATAAAAGAAGTGTCTTACAATGAAACACGTACAGTGCCGGTTAAGGATTTTCAATCCAATTTAAATTTTGCTCATTTAGACCACCCTAGTCCAAAACCTGAACAACCCTTTGATTTTGGTGCAGTTTTAGACGTGATTAACCCCCTACATCACATTCCTATAGTTGGGCAAGCTTATCGATACCTGACGGATGATAAGCTACACCCTATGGCTGGTATTATGGGCGGCGCGATTTATGGTGGACCATTGGGCGCCGTCACAGGAACTGTTAATGCCATTGCACAAATTCAAACTGGGCAAGATATAAATGATATGGCTTTTTCAAGACTTTTAGATCGTACAGTAAATATCGAAGCATAAGTGTAGATTACGAGGCAGCGAGCCGCTCACCGAATAGCGCCGTACCAACGCGCACATAAGACGCGCCTAAGGGAACAGCTTTTTCAAAATCACTACTCATGCCCATGCTTAATTCTTGCAAATCATGTTCATCGGCTAACTTTTTTAAAAAAGCAAAATGAAGAGCAGGGGGCGCGTCTACTGGTGGGATACACATTAAGCCAACAATATTTAATTTGTGGTCACGGCATAGTGCCAAGATTTCTTTTAAATCTTGCGGCGCAATACCTGCCTTTTGATCTTCCTCACCTGTATTCACCTGAATAAAACAAGGTAAGAAGCGATTTTGTTTTTCCATCTCCATTGCTAACGCCTTGATCAACTTAGGGCGGTCTAACGTTTGGATGACATCAAACAATGCCACCGCATCTTTTGCTTTGTTTGTTTGTAATGGGCCAATCAAATGCAGAACTAAATCAGGATAAGTATCACGTAAATTCGACCAACGCTCGGTTGCTTCTTGAACACGGTTTTCACCATAAACACGTTGCCCTGTTTCAAGCATGGTATGGATACGCTCAATCGGTTGCTTTTTACTAACCGCAATAAGCTGAACATCCTTAGCATCACGTACAATTTCTTTGTTCCGCACGCACGCCTTATCAATTTTTTGGCGAACATCTTTTAGGTTTTGGGCTATGTCATTCATACCTGTTTTGTAACACATTTTTAGCGCATAAAAAAAGGGCTTCCGAAGAAGCCCTTTAAAATTCTTATATCGACTTCAAATTAGAAGTTGATTTGAACACCACCTAAAACAGATGTTGCGTCTAAGTCTGCAACACCAGTTGATTCATGTTCGATTTGGCTAACAGAACCACGGAAAGATAGACCTGGGCCTGCAGTGTAGATAACACCACCAGTGTAACGTGTAGTATCGATTGAACCTGCACCATCAGCATCTTCATCAAAGTATGAAGCACCAAATTTGAACGGGCCAGTTGTGTAGTCAATACCAACAACCATTTGCTCAGTGTCACCAACAGTACCTGGAGATAATACGTCTTCAGCGTCAGTATAAACAGCACCGATACCGAAAGGACCAGCATCAACATCTAGACCAGCGTTCCATGCAGCTGAATCATCAGCTTTAATGTAACCAGCACCAAGAGCGTAACCGAAGTTGCTCATTACGCCTTCGTAACGTGCAGCAATTTCGTATACATCATCAGGAGCGTTAACTGTATCAGTTTGGAAACCGTTAATACCTGTGTTTGAAAGATCATCACCAGCATCAGGTGTGAAAGATGCACCTAATTGAAGACCATTGTAGTTTGGTGTCAAGTAAGTGATTTTTTCAGCATAACCAGTTTGGTCTTGTGCATAATCAAACGCAGTTGCAGCACCTGGTGTCGCACCAGCAGCAGCAGCATAGTTTACAGGTTGGATGTACTGACGGATACCGTCAATGTTTGAGTCAGCAGAAGGAGCAGAAACTTGTAACAAGTACGCAGCACCATCTTCAGAACCCAAGTTAACACGACCAAATGAACCTGACATGTAGATGTATGATTCTTCGATTGTGTTTGCATCATCACCAGCATCTACTTCAGCTTCAACTTGAAAACCGAAAGTAAGACCTGAATCTAATGTTGATTCACCGTTAAAGTGTAGTTCAGTTTCACGAACCATATCGAATTCGTTAACGTCTGAGCCAACAGCTTCATCTTGGTCTAACCAACCAACATAATTTTTAGAGTGACCACCGATAGTTAATTCCATTTGTGCTTGTGCAGGAGCAGAAGCTAATAGAAGACCAGCGATAGCGGCTGTACCTAATAAATATTTATTCATTTAATTTCCTCCAAAGAAATTTTAATAATTTAAATTCCTTACACAATTTCTAAAAATCAGATTTTATGTAAGAAGCTACCTAGAGAACCCAAGCAACATCGCTATTTAGACCCTATTCGCGTGAATCGTAAATGTTATTTTGCAAAAATATCACATTTTTTTTACAGCCGTGACATTTTTGCAACAGGCGTCGTCGCCCTAATTTACGCTTAATTAAACTGCATATATAAGGACAGAGTCACCAAAACACTTGAGAGGCTTTGCTACAAATGCTAATCAAGATGGATAATACGAATATTTTATATAAAAGAATAAATAACATGAAAAATAATATGTCAAAAAAATACTTTTCCGTTCTTGCCGCTACATTGGCTCTATCTGCTTGTTCAGGCGCGCCAAAAGGAGAGGCCAAATATCCAACAGGCGCCGACCGCGCCACGACAGAAGGCGATATTTACGCCAAGCCAGATAGTATTTTTGGACAAGACGGCCTTAATATTTTTGGAAAAAACAAAAAGAGATCGGACGATGGCTCCACCGGTATAGGCGTGAACAGCTTCCTATGGCGTGCCTCGCTTGATACTTTGTCCTTCATGCCTCTCGCCAGTGCCGATCCATTTGGCGGCGTGATCATTACAGATTGGTACAGCGCCCCTGAAAAACCAAAAGAGCGTTTCAAAGTAAATGCCTTTATTTTGGATAAAAAACTAGTTTCAACGGGAATCCAAGTCAAAGTCTTCCGCCAAGTTAAAAAAGGCTCAAGCTGGCGTGATGCAAATGTTGCGGACGATATGGGCACTAAGTTGGAAGATTCAATTTTGACCCGCGCCCGTCAACTGCGTGTTGCCGCGAATGAGAAGAATTAATCCAGCCCTCTTAAACCACTGTCGTTTCAATTTATTATTTACGGCATAACAACGTAGAAATTAAAATGGAAACGACAGAACGCTATAATATCAGAGAAACCGAAGCCAAATGGCGCAAGGTTTGGGAAACACAAAAATCTTTTGAAGTTACAGAGGATGAAACCAAGCCTAAAAGCTATGTTTTGGCTATGCTGCCGTACCCATCAGGGCGTATTCATGTTGGCCACGTTCGTAATTACTCACTTTCTGATGTTGTGGCGCGCTATAAAAAAGCCAAAGGCTTCAATGTTTTGAACCCCATGGGATGGGACGCGCTTGGTCTACCTGCGGAAAATGCAGCAATGGAGCGCAACACGCACCCCAAAGATTGGACATACGAAAACATCGCGCAAATGAAGGCGCAGCTTTTGTCTATGGGTCTTGCCATTGATTGGAGCCGCGAGGTCGCCACTTGCGATCCAGATTATTATAAGCATGAACAAAAAATGTTCCAAGATTTCTACGCTAATGATTTAGCTTACAGAAAAGAATCCATCGTAAACTGGGATCCTGTTGAAGACACGGTTTTGGCGAATGAACAAGTTGTTGACGGTAAAGGTTGGCGTTCTGGCGCCCCTGTTGAACGCCGCAAACTCTACCAATGGTTTTTTAAAATTACAGAATTTGCTGATGATCTTTTGCAAGGCATTGAAACATTAGATCGCTGGCCTGACAAAGTCCGTACCATGCAAACCAACTGGATTGGTAAATCCCAAGGGATTGAGTTCGCTTTCGACATCAAAGGCGGCGATCTGCCAGCGGATTCAAAACTAAATGTTTATACAACCCGTATTGATACCATATTCGGCACCAGCTTCGGTGTACTTGCCCCTGAGCATCCATACGCAAACAAACTGGCCGAAACAGACTCAGATGCCAAAGCTTTCATCGAAGAATGTATGGCGCTCGGCACATCCGAAGAGGCCATTGAGCGCGCAGAAAAGAAGGGTTATAAAACGCCTTATACAATCACGCATCCTTTTACGAACGAAGAAATGCCCGTCTATATTGGTAACTTTGTTATTTACTCATACGGAACAGGCGCGATTAAATCTGCACCAGCGCATGATGAACGTGACCACGCCTTTGCGACAAAATATGATTTGCCGATCCGCCCCGTTATCACTGGGCCAAACTTTGTTGAAGGCGAAGCCTATTCACCCAAAGGTACATTGATAAATTCTGGTGACTATGACGGCCTAACTTCCGACGAAGCCATCTCAAAAATAATTGAGAAAATGGAACAAATGGGCATTGGTAAAGGCGTTACCAATTTCCGCTTACGCGATTGGGGTGTGTCCCGCCAACGTTATTGGGGCTGCCCCGTACCTTTTATTCATTGTGAAGATTGCGGCCTTGTTCCTGTTCCGCAAGATCAATTACCTGTCGAATTACCATACGATATTAATTACGACGAACCTGGCAATCCGTTAGACCGCCACCCAACATGGAAGCATACAACCTGTCCATCTTGTTCAAAAGATGCGGTGCGTGAAACGGACACTTGCGATACTTTCTTCGAGAGCAGCTGGTACTTCCTACGCTACCTTGACCCAAAGAATGAAAACCGTGGGTTTGCTGATAAAAAATCAAACTACTGGATGCCGGTTGATCAATATATTGGCGGTGTAGAACACGCAGTGCTTCACTTATTATACTCGCGCTTTTTTATGCGTGCATTGAAAAAATGTGGCTACGAAGTGCCCGATGAGCCGTTCGCAGGCCTGTTTACACAAGGCATGGTCACACACGCTACATTCAAAGATCCTGAAGGAAATTGGATTTTCCCTGCTGATGTTATAAAAGAAAATGGTAAATGCCAAACATCTGACGGAAAAGAAATTACCGAAGGCGCCGTCATTAAGATGTCAAAATCAAAAAAGAACGTCATCGATCCGCAAGATATTATCGACACTTATGGCGCCGATGCAGCGCGCCTTTTCATCCTTTCCGATTCGCCGCCCGAACGTGACATTGAATGGACAGAAGGCGGCATAGAAGGGGCGTGGCGTTTTGTCAACAAACTACACCGCATGGTAATTGACTCTCTTGATAATTTGCCAAAAGTCAACACAGCCAAGCCTGCAAAATTTAGTGCTGCCGCAAATGAATTACGCAGCACCACTCACAAATCAATTAAAATTGTTGCCGACAGTATTGATGCTTTTCATATGAATAAAGCCGTTGCTACAATTCGTGAATTATCAAACGCGTTATCGGCCTTTAAACCAGCCGACGACGCAGACAAATGGGCGCTTCGTGAAGGCTATGAAGCCTTAGTGCGCCTATTCAATCCAATGATGCCGCACTTGGCAGAGGAATTATGGCAGACTTTAGGCCACGATCAAATCTTAGCCGAAACCCCATGGCCAACGTTGGATGAAAGCTTGTTAAAAGACGACACCGTCACCATCGGTGTTCAAGTCAACGGCAAAGTGCGCGCTACAATAACATTAGCCGCCGATTGTTCTAAGGACGAAGCAGAAAAAATTGCTATGGCTGAGCCTGCTGTACAAAAAGCTATCGAAGGGCAAGATGTGAAAAAAGTCATTGTCGTTCCTGGTCGTATCGTAAACGTGGTAGCAAAATAATGCGTCACTTCACTGCTCTATCATTATTGTTTTTATCTATCTCCATTTCTGCCTGTGGCTTCACGCCGTTATATGGAGATCAAAATAGTAAGGCGTCTTCCAGCGCCGAAAATAATTTAAACAATATTGAAATTGCGCTTATACCAAATAGAGAAGGGCAGTTCTTACGCAATGCGCTCGTTGATCGTTTTTATATTAACGGTGAACCTGCCTCTGCTAAATATCTTTTAAAGATCGATGAGATCCTTGAGAGCGTTTATGACTTTGACGTTACCATCGATTCCGAAGCGACTAGACGTCAGTTAAAATTAAGAACTGAAATGACATTACTTGATATTGAAACAAAAAAATCAGTTTTAAAACGTGACCTAACATCCATCGTTTCACACAATGTTTTAGAAAGCGAATTTTCAACATTGGTCACTGAACAAAACGCACGTGACAATGCGTTAAACGATTTAGCTAGACAGGTTGAGCGCCAGCTCAGCGTATATTTTACAAAATAGTAATTGACAAATTAT